>CBDUIU010000036.1:0-13013 GCA_965367335.1 uncultured Saprospiraceae bacterium | reverse complement strand
GGCAACACGGAGCTTCCCGTAGTTCCAACCACGACCATACTAAAGTCAGCGATATTATTGAAGTGAATCTCTCCGGTCGTCCATTTTGCCCACTCGGCACATACTGGACGAATCCAGGTAGAGTCAGAAGTACTTTCTCGCTTGAGAAGTTTAAGGTTACATGGCGTAATAGAATCAGCTTCACTGATCATACCCGGACCGAGGACCAAAGTAATGCCCGCACTATCAAAAGCTCCCGTACCAAACTTGTTGATAATCCAATACTGATCCGTAGTAGCCGTCAAGTCACCAAAATCTTCTTCTGGTTGACGTCCGCCCGGCTCTTGCTCCAGCTTGGTCACAAAGATGGTGACGTCTCCGGAAATTCCTGTAAAGTTGATATCCATATCCGTTTGACCGAAATCATTATCTCCATTGGCAATACCCGTCTGGTGGCTTACCGCACCGTTACCTACAGGGATATGCGCTTCTTTACGCACCGAGTTACCTAACCAGGTACCATCATTACCACCGACCTTATCTAGAGCAAACCCGGTTGCTTGATTAAACTGCCAGTAAGAAATCAAGTGATCTTCGCAACCACCCAGAGTCAGGTGCATATTATTACAGATTTCCATGGAGGTACGGATCGTATCCCAGAACCTAACTTCGTCAATAGTTCCATCAAAATAGGTACCCACATCTGGGCCTCTAGCTCCAATACGCAATGGTAAAGGCGTGCTTAATTGATCAGTTAGAGCAGACGTATTAGATCCTTCATTGATACCATTTACATATAGTTGTAATTCATTCGCACTATTCCCAAAGGACAGTGCAACGTGGTACCACATACTATCTGTCAATACAGAAGTACCGGTCACTACACTGGTGGCGCCTTCATTTATCACACCGCCTTCTAACAATCCACTTGGATTAATCCGTAAAAAATAACCACCTTCTGTTGCTGCAGTGCTATATTTCTCAAAAATCGGCCGTTCGCCACTTCCTTGTGGTTTAATCCAGGCTTCAATAGTCCAGTGATCTGTGATATTCAATGATGGATGATCGTTGACTTCCACGTACCCATTTGCCTGGGTGCATAAGCCGGATCCCGCATAATCATCAGCTATTCGGATGGAATCATAAACCGTAACAGTAAAGCTACAAGCGGCAACATTTCCACCAGCATCTGTTGAAGTAAAGGTAACTGTAGTGGTGCCTTGTGGGAACATAGAGCCACTGGCAGGCCCTGCCGTTTGCACGATTGTAGTTTCACCACAATCATCGGTAGCAACCGGAGGATCAAAGTAGATAACATCCTGACAGGTGACAATATTATCAGGACAATAAATGAAAGGATCCATGGTGTCCTGCATCGTCAAATCTAAAACAAGAATACTATCACAGCCCGTTGCCGGGTTAGTCAATGTGTCCGCGTAGATACCCGTATTAAAATACCATTGGCCACGCCATAAGGTACTATCCCCGGGGCAACGGGTTTCTTCCAAGGTAGAAACGTAAACAGGCAACATATTTAGATTTAGTATCACACAGCTATCACAACCATTCATTGCTGTCAAGGTATCCACATAAGTACCTGGTGCTGTCAAGGTTTGACCGTTGAAATCATAAGACTCAAACTCACAAAAATCGGCGGCAAGGTTTGTCGAGATTTTTGGCATCACCAATAAATCCAACCTGAGGACCGAGTCACACCCATGAATAGTTTGCAAAGTATCATAGTAGATTCCTCCGGAATTTAATTGTTGACCATTGAAATTATAGACATGCCCTGCACAGATAGAATCATGTATTTGCACAAGGTGAGTTTGATGCACATACAGTTGCAAATCAATCACACTATCACAGCCAAAGACAGTAAATAGGGTGTCACTGTAATTACCTGGCGCCGTAAGTTGCTGGCCATGAAAATTAAAAATCTGACCATCACAGATGGACGCAGTGTCCTGGATATAAAAGTCCGGATCAACAAATAGATTCAAAGTAATAAAGCTATCACATCCATGCATGTCAGGCAACGTATCCATATACACCCCAGGAGTATTCAATTGTTGTCCATTAAAGTTGTAAGTATTTCCTTCACATATGCGATCGGTAATACTACTTTCATTTAAATTGCCTACAATTAAATCCAGGATAATAACACTATCACAGCCAAAGGCATCTAATAACGTATCTGTATAAATTCCACTTACTGAAAGCTGCTGGCCATGAAAATCATACGTTGCACCATAGCATATTTCTGCAGACAAAGAATCAGTAAAACCATAGTTAACACCTAAGTTTAAGATGACCACTGAATCACAACCATGAATCGTTGACAGTGAATCTTCGTAAGTACCTGCCATGGTTAGTTGTTGTCCATTAAAGTTATACACATCGCCCTCACAAATCACTTCATTAAGTGAGGTCAAATGAGTTTGATGCACATACAGTTGCAAATCAATCACACTATCACAGCCAAAGGCAGTAAATAGCGTATCCCTGTAAATGCCTGGTGCCGTAAGTTGTTGTCCATTAAAATTAAAGATTTGACCATCACAGATAGACGCAGTGTCCTGAATATAAAAGTTCGGATCAACATGTAAAATTAATGTGATAAAACTATCACAGCCATCAACAGCTGTTAGCGTATCCAGGTAAGAACCTGAGGCATTTAAAGATTCTCCATTAAAATTATAAGTAGTTCCTTCACAAATATGTTGTGTGAAGCTGTGCTCATTAAGATTTCCTACAACTAAGTTCAACGTCAAAACACTATCGCACCCATTGGCTGTGGTAAGTGTATCGTGATAGGTTCCACTGCTTGTCAAACTCTGTCCGCCAAAATCAAAGCTTTCGCCAAAACAAATATTTTCATTCAAATTATGGGTGACTGGGGTTTGTTGAACATAGGTAATGAGGTTAAAATCAAAAGGATTTTCATCACTATCATTATTGGAAATGGCAAGCGTAGCATTTCTAGGCCCCGGAGGACAACTACCGTCGTATAAAACTTCAAAGCTAGTGGTCATACCCGGACCAATTGTGTCATTTGGTTGAATAGAGATTGAAAAGCCAGCTCCAGTAACCGTTAAAGGTGTTCCTAAAGTCAAATCCGTATTACCCTGATTGGTCACGTAGAGCATAAAACCAAATGGAGCACCAGACATTACAGTATCCAGATAATGGACACTGCCATCCAGAATTGTATCAACGCTATGACCCACTAAGATTTCAGGCTCATTTAAACAGTTCAGCTGGAAAGCAGGAAAGTTAATTGGTTCAATAGCAATGGGCGTCAGGTCATTAAAAGTCCAATTTGTATAATTGTTAATTGAAGCACGAATAGCGGTAGTGCTGCCTGAAGTTGGACCAATATATTTTGCGTTGTCTTGCTCCGGGCCACTTGGAAACAAAGAAATTGCATTAACGCCATTTTGTAATCCAGTAGGAATGCCACAGGAGGTCGAGTCAATATTTATACCTGTGCTCCAGGTGGACGGGGGATCAAAGTCCGAAGGCTCATAATCCAAATGTAGTCCAGCAATAAAAGTAATGACCGGAGGAAGCCCCCCATCATCTTGATAAGCTAAAATTTGATCACCGTTATTTCCTAAATCTGGAAATATTCCGCTCACTACATTCCCGGATGTAGCTCCGCTTGCGTCAATTCTAACAACGGTTCCACATTCTAACATGCCAGCTCCTGAGTCCCAGATAATATGATTTTCTCCATTGCCATACCACCCGGAACCATTCCAGCCTTCATCAGTAAATTTAATGATGCTATTAGGAGGAAGTTCCACTAACGTAACAAAAGTAAAGGCGTCATTGTCATCAGAATTATAGCCGATGAAGGCAATGTCGCCAGGCGCTGCTACATATTGCGCATTAGCAATAGCTCCCCAAATCACCAGGAGAGAAAACAGTAGTCCGAATTTTTTCATAAATAACTTTTTTAATCAACAATATAATTACAAATTTAATCTGACTTACATAGCAGACATAGATATGACCCACATGCAATAGTTTACTACATGAAAAACTAAAATTCCTAACAGGTTTATTGAACAACAATAAACTGCTGGATATCATATACACATCACCTGAATAATACCGTCCACTTCCGGAAAAATACCGGAGCGAATCCGAATGGATACGACATAGTGTTCCGACAATACAAGTCTAATCAGACAAATCGCTCAAAAATTAAAAACTTGAAAGGGGTAAAGAATGGTTATGAAGAATTGCCGGTAAATGGCAAAAGGTAGGATTTTAAGTAGTTGTGTGTTTATTGAGATAGTATCCTCGAAAAACAAATTCCGTTCCAATGCTTTTTTTGTTGTTGAAAACAGATCAATTTACAAAAGCATATTCTGCAAATATCAGCTGAGAATCCCTTGCATCAAGCCTTTGAAATCCTCTATTTCGGAGAAGAGATGGTCATGGTATCCGGTTGCACTAAACTTCAAATGAAAAATTTGATCATCCCGCGTAAGGAGTTCAATCGTAATATTTCCAAAACGTTGATTGAATTTTTCTTTTGTGGAGGGATTATTACGCAAGTTCGAAGGCGGTTTGAGATAGTGACGTTGAAGATTCTCCACCCAAGTATTTTTGCTATAAGTACGGCTATCCGAAACATAAGTACGATAATTTAGCTCTAGTACTTTTTCTTTGAGCAGATCAAAAAGATGAGTGATTTCGGATTTCGGATACTGTGTTTGTTTGAAATGAATAACAAAACCCTTGGAAGATGGTGTATTTAAAAAATCAATGGTTTCATCCGTATGATCAGGGTTTACCAAATATTGGACATACTGTTCATTTAACCAATTCAATAAGCGCCTGGAAGTTACGGATGCTTTCCACCGCTCATACGCTAAGAGCTCTTGCTCGGAGCGCTCGATCAACTTATGCTCCACCGGAACAGTCTTAGAACTTTGTTCAGCGGATTGGAAGATAGATTTTATTTTTTTCCAAAAAGTCATTTGAGTTGTGAGTTGTGGTTGTATCCATATGCCTGCCAGAAGTTCCCCTTTAATGTGTAAAAAACTATACTTGACCGACAATCTGGGAATGAAGAATTTATTAAAGATTGGCAGGGGCAGTATTTTGTACATCAAGACCTATTGCTACGTGGATGACGGTTGAACTTATTAGGCCCTATTCAGCAGTAGACTGTATACCTGACACCTGGTCAACAGTTTGATCATCTAAGTCTTTATTAGACAGTAAATACATTAACAGCCCTTTGACAATTAAACCTTGCCCCAGCAAGTACAAAAACATAATAATTAAACGCGCATTTGGGATAGATAGTTGAGTAGCTTTGAATTTGCTTAGTGCAATAATGGAATCAGAGAAGACAAAACAAAGAACCCCAAGGATCAACATACGGAATGCAGTTGGCGAAAAACCTGGAAACGCGTTAACTGCAGCTAATGCCATCAATACAATACAAGTACTGTAAATCAAAACAGCAACATTTAATCCCGCAGGCAAATCAGGCCAGAGGTAAGTTAACATCGCTATTAGAAAAAAGGCTGCGACAAGCATCCATTGTGGTTGTCGCAATAAGTATTGCCAATCACTTTTTGCAATTTGATTAAAAATGAGAATATACAACAAGTGAGTGATTAAAAAACTACCAACACCAAATAAAAACAAATTGGCATATTGAGTGGACAACCCTTCTAACATCAGGAACACATCTCCTGCCATGGCAAATGCCAATGCAAGGAGCACCTTAGCTCTGATTCCCTTGTCAACTTGTCTGGAGCTCAGCCAGAAAGCAAGCCCCAGGGTTGGCATCAATAAAGGTTTTGTAAAATAGATGGAATTAAGCTCATTGACTTCTCCCAGGAGATGGAAGAAGCTCAGCAATAAATAAAGCCACCAGAAAATTTTAGTAATTGTATTCAAAATTTATCTAAATTGAACACAATTTAACTTATTTTCTGGTGGCCTCTTTTATTACTAAACTAAATTTTTATCTAAAATTTAGGAAAATAGATTTTATTTTCCAACTCGATGCATCTCTATGATTTTCTCTAACTGGTTACGTCTATCGTATAGTAAGTCAGAAAAAATGAGGTATTCTTCTCCGTTATTCATCAGTACATGCACACCGTTATTATCTCCAAAGTCAAACTCCTTACAATTGGTACACATATTGATTGCCCATCCACTTGTCTTTGCTGCTTGCGAAACAGTGATAAAAGAGACAGCTTCCATGTCTTTGAAAGGGAGTTTATACTGTTTACCAAAAAATGGTGTCCGCTGAATACTTAAAGTAGATTTAGTGACACGGATCTTTAGTTTCGCCTTTAATACAATGTACCAGGTTAAAGCAAACACTAGAACTAAAACACTAAAGATAGTCCAGTGTGATAAATCTTTTGTATGCGTTAATACTGCGGATTGAATCAATTCAAAAAGCAACATAGAGGAGAATAATCCCAACAGAATATATGCTTCTAAAGAATGATATTTTTGGTTATCTTTTATTATTTTTTTTGCCATAATTCACCTTTTTACAAACTACTTATTCAATATTTAAATAATTCAACTACACAAAGTTAACCATAAATTTACAATAAGCAAACTTTTAGTTCACATTAAATTAACATTAACAATCTAAAAAAGGGCCTGAATCTCAGATTCAGGCCCTTTTTTAGATTATAACACTCTGATTATCTACGTCTTATCTAATTCTCCTTTCAGGTAGTCTATCATTCTAATTTGGACTGGATCCACTCCCCTCAGCTCCGCCAGATATAAAGAAACCCAGTCAACGAGATGGACAAAATAAAGACTTCGTTCGATCATACTATCTCCCTTAGAATACAATTCTATGAGGGTTGAGCAACGGTTTCCAATGATTTCCTTGCTGATCTCCAGCCTGGTTTGGTTACGATCAAGGTCATTTCGGTTTCGGAGTAATACGACCGCAATGTCGGGGCGTTGATCATACCATCCCACCAGCTCATTATGGTTCATTTCCGGAATTACATGATGCCAGGCCAGCGTTTTTGAATTTTCATTCAATTGTTGACGAAAACGGAGCGCAACTGGTTCTATCGTATCCACACTATAAATCACGGGCGTTTTGCCTTGTAAATATTGAGCTACATGAGACGCCCTCTGCTGAATGTCCTCTTTTTCTCTTTCGATCAGATCAATGGCAAGAACAATATGCTCTATCAGTTCCTTCCTGATTAGATCCATCTTGTGAAGTATAAACAACTGCAGCACCAAAGAAAAACCCAAACAAGCGCGAGGGGATGTCCAGCCTTCTGGTAGTAGAATATAATCGAGGTTTAACTCCCTGGCTTTGCTGATGAGTTCTCCTCCACTAGCAATTACGACCACCTTTGCTCCTTGCTGCAAACATTGTTCAAAGCAGGCCAGTGTTTCTTCTGTCTCTCCCGAATAGGACGAGGCTATAGCTAGGGTATGCTCACTAATCCAGGCGGGAACCAGGTAACCCTTATTTACACTAACCGGCACGGGACAGGAATTCCTGACAAATTTTTGCGTAAAATCTGCACCAATAGCAGAGCCTCCCATCCCAGTGATTAAGACATTCCGGATCACCTTTTCCGGCGCACTTAGCTTTGCTGCTTTTCCTATCTGAATAGCTTCTTTGAGCTGTTCAGAAAAGCGTTCGATCATTCGTTTCATATCATTTAGTATAGCCCCTATGGGAAGCCCTTCGCTATTGTTCACCTAAGCAAGCGAGTTAGCCTAGGAGGCAGGTTGTCAAATTCAAAGCTTACGACCTAAAAATCATGATGTGCTTTAATCATTCATTATCCCTCCCATTCATCTTTTTAAAAGCCATGATCAGCCCCTTAGTTGATCCATCATGGTCTTCTACGGGAGTATTATGTTGGAGTTCGGGTAGAATTTTTTGTGCCAATTGTTTCCCAAGCTGTACGCCCCATTGGTCGAAGCTGTAGACATTCCAAATCCAGCCTTGCACAAAGATTTTTTGTTCGTAGAGAGAGATTAGTTGTCCCAAAGTGTAAGGAGTAATCTGTTTGAGTAAAATTGAATTTGAAGGAATATTTCCTTTAAAAACTTTGAAAGGTGCCAGGAAATTAATTTCATCCTCTGATTTTCCTTCTGCTTTTAATTCCGCCACAACGGTTTCCTTATTTTTACCCATCATCAAAGCCTCGGTTTGAGCGAAAAAATTGGCCATGAGTTTAGCATGATGATCGCCGATCGGGTTGTGGCTGATAGCCGGCGCAATAAAGTCACAAGGGATTAATTTCGTACCCTGATGAATGAGTTGGTAAAAAGCATGTTGCCCATTCGTACCTGGTTCTCCCCAGATGATCGGCCCTGTTTGGTAGTTGACCTCCTCGCCGTTTCGATCCACACATTTGCCATTACTCTCCATATTCACTTGCTGAAAATGTGCAGCAAAACGATGCATATATTGATCGTAAGGAAGAATGGCTTCAGTTTCGGCCCCAAAAAAATTATTATACCAGATGCCAATCAAAGCCAGAATGACCGGAGCGTTTTTCTCAAATGGGGTCTGGCGAAAATGAGTATCCATGGCAGCAAGTCCTTTCTGCATATCAACAAAATTCTCATAACCAATAGTAGCCGCGACAGCTAAACCAATTGCGGAAGATAGAGAATAACGACCACCAACCCAATCCCAAAAACGGAACATATTTTCCGTATCAATTCCAAACTTCCGGACACCTACTTCATTTGTAGAAACCGCAACAAAGTGTTTACTAACATGACGCTCCTCTTTTGCCAGGTCTAAAAACCACTTTCTGGCAGAGAAGGCATTCGTCATCGTTTCCTGAGTAGTAAAGGTCTTAGAAGCAATAATAAATAAAGTGGTTTCCGGATTGATTCGTTTTAACGTCTCAGCGATATGCGTACCGTCCACGTTTGAAACAAAGTGCGCTTGAATCCCCTCTTTCCAGTAAGGCCGTAAAGCTTCTGTTATCATCACTAACCCCAGGTCAGACCCACCAATACCGATATTAACAATATCAGTAATTTTTTTCCCAGTATACCCCAGCCATTCTCCAGCGTGCAAACGGTTGACAAAACTTTCCATCTGCTGTAAAACCAATTTTATTTCAGGGATAATATCCTCTCCATCAACCAACACTGGTTCATCCCCTTGTTGGCGAAGGGCCGTATGCAGTACTGCTCTATTTTCAGTAGCATTTAAAATTGCACCCTTGAACATTTGTTCAATCCCCTCAGCCAAACCACACGCCTTTGCCAGGTCGATGAGCAGTTCCAAGGTGTTTTCCGTAATTCTGTTTTTAGAGAAATCCAACAAGATATCTTCTACCTGAAGTGAAAATCGTTCAAAGCGGTCAGGGTCTTCAGCAAACCAATCTTTCATATGTTGGTCTTTGATGGCATTAAAATGCTTAGAAAGTGAAGTCCAAGCTGAAGTCTGCGTGGGATTCTGATAGGCTGTCATTTGCATAGGGTATCGAATTGAATGCTTAAAAATTGTGATTTATATTCAATCATAATTTAGTTAGGATCAGCTTTACTGCCTGCTTGCAAATGTAGGTATTTTTCCCTGTTTCCCCTTTTTGTGCAAAAAAGATTTAGCATGAATTTTTTCAGAAAAGTGTGATTTTTAAAATTGAAAACAAACTTTAACAGTTAGCTCAAACCTTTGTTTATCAATATATTATCGCAAATATTTTATTTTATTGAGAAAAATTTTATGGAATTTTTCAATTGCTGCGTCCTTTAAGAGAAGAGATTATTTACATCTGGAATCACCGAGACTCGTGTTCGGAAAAGAGAAAAACTGGGAATCCAGACAAATTATCATACATGGCAAAGCACAATGACATAGGGCGGAAGGGCGAAGCAATTGCTAAAGATTACCTTATCCGTGAAGGTTATGACATACAAGCAACGAATTGGACCTACAATCGCGCCGAGCTGGATATTATCGCCAAACAAGGTGATACCCTTGTTTTTGTAGAAGTAAAAACCACAGCCTCTACCCTATCTGAGCCTGCCCTGGCATTACATCTCCGAAAACAGAAATTACTGGTCAAAGCTGCTATTGCTTATACACATAAGGTTAATCATGACTGGGCAGTTCGCTTTGACCTGATTGTCATTAGATTGGGTGGAGATTGGATGGATAAGATCGAACATTTCGAAGATGCTTTTTTCCCTGGCTTCTAACATTATCCAGACTGAATAAGCTGGGGTCTTAAACGCTGACTGCCCTAGTCTTGGAGCATCTAAAAAAATTAGGTTTCTCTCTGCTTCACCTCTATCTATTTCCACGTTCTACTCTATAATTCTCTCTATTTAAGTTTTTCAAAAAAAATCTTCGATCCTCTTGGTCAAGTCAAAATACATAACTACTTTTGTCATGTTACCAAAAAGTAACATGTTGATTCATCTAATATGATTTGGAAAGCGCTCTCAGACCCAACCCGTAGATCCATTCTTAATGTGCTGAAGAAAGCACCGGCAACTACCGGAGAGCTCAGCGATAAGTTTGGACACCTCTCACGCTTTGCAATAATGAAACACTTGGGGGTATTGAAAGAAGCAAAACTGATAACTATTAGAAGGGAAGGCAAATTCCGATGGAATCACATCAACACGCAGCCTATCCAACAGGCCTACGACCAATGGGTCGCCAAGTTGGTGCAGCTACGGTCACTTGCGCAAACGCCAGATACAATGAGCGAAACGGAAAATCCAATTCAAACAATTACCGTTGCTGCGGGTACCTCAATTGAGGCTCCGCGGCAACGGGTCTGGCAAGCGTTGATAAATCAAACTGACGATTGGTGGCCTCGAGAGTGGTACGCTAACAGTCAGTCAAAAAAAATTAGCCTGGACGCTCGTCTGGGCGGTTTACTTTTTGAGCAAAGCAAGCGGGGAGAAGGCTGGGTTTGGGCCACAGTCATTGCTCTTGAAGCGCCTGGCAACTTGCAACTCAAAGGTCATCTTACTCCTGCTTTTGGAGGCCCTGCCCTATCATTTGTGGATATAAAACTAGAGCAATGGGGGAATAAGACAAAAGTTGCTCTGGACGATACCGTTTTAGGTGATATTTCTCCATCCCTGGAGGGTGAAAGAGAGAAAACCTGGAATGCAATTTTAAATGATGGATTAAAGAGGTGGGTAGAACAATCAAAGCCTTAAGTCCTTGTTTATGAGTAACTTAAATAGTTGAGACAGTCAGTTCCTTTTTTTAGTCAAACCTACGCTATCTTGAGTGCCGTCGTTTTGTAGTTCCGGCTTTCTTTTAATTACATAAGAAGGACACGGATCCCCATGAGCCGTATCACACATGAAGCTTAAGTATGTCGTTAGGCTATTCTGCATCAGGACTCAGCAACGCAATGCCTAACTCTCCAGGCAAACCTAGGCAGGGAGGTTTGTCTCCATGTTTAAAAAAGACGATTCCATCAAGACCACGCCTTCTCCCACCTAATTTTTGTCATAAATGCAACAAAATACCCCTAATCCAGTATTGTATCTGAGGGCCCAAACTCCTATCTTTGTATTTTCCGACGACTTCTGTTACACTGTACGAACTTTCGATCAAACCCATGAACACGCGCTGAAATGAAAAGATTTCTATACTCAATTTGTGTAATTGGTCTATTATTACTTGCTGCTTGCGACAAAGACGAACTCTCCAACCCCTTGGATAGCCAACTAAAAAAGTCTATCCAACGCATAGCTCCTAATGGTAAACTAGAACATTTTATCCTTCCTCACTCGAAGGATTACGCCAACATACCTCAGGAACCGAAAAATCCACTTTCTGATATTAAAGTTGAACTTGGCAAAATGCTGTTCTTTGAAACAGGCTTGGCCCTTGCACCTGTTTATGACTTTTGTAAGGAAACATACTCCTGTGGAACTTGCCATGTGCCATCTGCCGGAATGACGCCAAGTCGTGAGCAAGGCATTGCTGATGGCGGTATTGGTTTTGGAGAAAATGGAGAACGCCGAACACGAATGGCTTCTTATGATGAAGACGAAATGGATGTTCAGGGTGCACGTCCACTGGCTTTAATTAATGCCGCTTTTGTTAAAAATACCTCTTGGTCTGGTGCTTTCGGAGGAAATGATAATAATATAGGAACAGAAGATGTTTGGGGAATTGACCCAGTCACCGCAATAAATCACGAAGGCTACCTGGGCTTAGAAAGTCAAAATATCGAAGGACTCGAGCTCCACCGTATGGTTGTGGACAAAGAGGTGACTGACCGACTAGGTTACACGCCTTATTTTGATAAAGCATTTCCAGAGTTTCATGGGGACGAGCGATATTCAGCCACAACAGCTAGTTTTGCTATTTCTGCTTATTTGCGCTCGATCACTACTACAGAAGCTCCTTTTCAAAGTTGGCTCAAAGGAGATTATGAAGCCATGACTGATGAGGAGAAAAAAGGAGCAATGTTGTTTTTTGGTAAAGCCCGTTGTTATAATTGCCACAGCGGCAAATCCTTAAACAACCCGGATCGCTTTTTTGGTATTGGCGTTAAAGATCTTTATGAAACAGGTACCGCTTTTAACACCGGGCCTAACGATAAGCGAAATTTTGGTCGCGGATTTTTCACCCAAAAACCTGAAGATCTCTACAAGTTTAAAGTTCCTCAACTTTATAATATGCGAGATGCAAAATTCTACTTCCATGGTAGTAGCAAGCATTCGCTCAAAGAAGTGGTAGAGTATTTTAACAACGGTATTCCGGAAAACGCTAATGTGCCGGCAGAACAAATTGACGATAATTTTTTCCGTCCGCTCGGCTTGACTGAAGAGGAAGTTAATCAACTGACTCTCTTCCTGGAAAAAAGTCTACATGACCAAGATATCGAGCGTTATATGCCAGAGCGGGTTCTGTCAAATAATTGTATGCCTAATAATGATCCTTTTTCACAGATCGATATGGGATGTAAATAAACTACTTTGCTTTTAGCAAAATAACCGCTTATTACGAGAGCGGGTAAAATAAAAAACCTCCGTTTGGATTAGATCCA
>CBDUIU010000035.1:0-13087 GCA_965367335.1 uncultured Saprospiraceae bacterium | reverse complement strand
CATTACATCCATTAACTCCAACACCAGCATGACTGAAAGTTATACTGACGGAAACTTGATTGTTAGTACAATTGGCATTGACCTGAATATTTCCGGACATACCAGTGCCACCAGGGCCGCCATGAGGTATACAATAGTAGGGATGAATACCCGCAGAAAGTACTGGTGACTGGAAGGTTGCTCCCTGACCCAACAAACCAGAATCCCAGCTATCCGGGCCGCTCGTCGCATCTGAGGTAGTAGTATGTTGGACTACCCCAGTCCATGACCATTCGACGATATCACCCGCAGAGATAGTAACATTTACCGGCGAAAACTGAAAGTCCTGCACTTCCACTACATGAACCGTACTACTTCCAGTGATTGCTGAAACGTTCGTAATCTGACAAGTAACGGTACAATCCGTGGTCGTGATCGTCGTATTGCTGGTGCAGGCAGGATCCGAGACATCCGTGGCAGTTATCGTGTGTGATTGTCCATCGCCATTCACATTGACGGTTACCGTAGTTGGGCCTCCTGCTCCATAGGCAAACGGGCCACCCGGGACTAAACTTCCGTCAACAAATAAATTAAAACCAGAAGCACCGCCGTTAATACCGGAAACTTCCACATCCACCGGCACTGTATTGTTAGTAGCGCAACCACCTGCCTGGGTTGCCGTTAACGAGATACTACAACTGGGGGCAGCACCACAGTCCGGAGCATCCCACCCACGAGAGATCGTACAAGTAGGATCATTTACATCTTCAATTATTATATCATGAGGTAAACCATCACCGGCAATGGTAACGGTATTCGATTGTGGGCCGGTACCGGCATAGGCAAATGGGCTACCTGATAATAATACACCATCCAAATACATATTATAGCCGGCGGCATTAGCAACGGTGGTAATAAAGTTTACATCCAACGTAAAACTATTTGAAGCCGGGCAATTGGCGACAATAGTTCCAGCCATACCAGAACCTCCGGGCCCGCCATGAGGGATACAATAGTAAGGATGAAGACCAGGATTTTGAATAGTAACATTATAAATGGAGCCGACGCCAATTACACCAGAGTTCCAGGCATCGGGACCGCTGGTCGCATCAGAAGTTGTTGAGTGACCATTGTCCACCCAACTGAATTCAACAATATCGCCCAGGGTAATGGTGACGGTTTGTGGGGAAAAAGTATTGTTCCCCCCCTGCCCTACGATAACAGTTTGCACGCCACCACCCTGAACGCTAATCTGCATGGAAGACAGAAAGCAGTTTGAACCACAATCCGGAACAGTAAATGATTCCTGCTCACTACATGTGGTGATATCTGTAGATTGAACATTGACTGTATGGATGAGTCCATCGCCGATCACATCATAAGTAGCAACAACAGGATTAGCTGCATCAATCGGGAAGGGACTTCCTGGAATTAAAACGCCATCCACGGTGATGTCAATATCTCTTGCATTATCAAAAAGATCCCGAACGGTAATGGTTAAGGGGACATTTCCAGCTGCATTACAATTTCCTACGGAAACACTGAGGTTAAAATCGCATATTTCAATACGAACACGAATATCCGCCGTACAACCACTTTGGGTAGTAATCGTTAGTTCAACATCATATTTATCGGGAGTAGAAAAAGTATGTAGAGGATTTTGCTGACTAGAAGTCATGCCATCATCAAAATCCCAGAACCAACTTACAATGGGATCATTAACAGGAGAGGTAGACTGATCGGTAAATTGGATCGTTAATCCGGTATCATCGAAGGTAAATGCTGCTGTGCAGTTTTGTGCCTCAAGCTGTTTCGACCATCCTAATAAAAGGATTCCAATTACAAACAAGTAGGTTGTAGAGATTCGCATCTATAAGGGGGTGTTTGTTTTTAGCGTAAGTTGTAATATTATTAGAATAAAGGTAAAAAACGTTTCAACTAGCGCTAAATGAATGTTTCCGAATGGGAAAAAAGATGGATTGAACGGGAATACTTACCAGGAATGCCCCAAAAGTGGTTATTTCCTATACTTTTTGGATGTTTTTTTTTGTTTTTAGAATCCTCGCTTTATAAAACGCCGAACTTGCTTCCCAAATGGTGTTTCCAAACTCAATAAATAGAATCCCGAAGCTAATCCTGTAACATTAATTGTTGGTCGATTTTCACCTACCCTTATTTCAATAACCTGCTGAGTGATTCGCCGTCCTAATGCATCGATGATCTGTACTTTCCCTTTTTGGTTAATGGTAGCATACATGTTTATTTGTAATTGCTCACGAACCGGGTTCGGGTAAAGACCTATATTCCCTAACCCCATACTTTGCATTTCTGTTGTTGAGGTGGAAAAGATGGGATAGTAGGAAAGAAAAAGTCGTTTTTCTTCACCAGGAATTAAACGAAAAAATGGAGTCGTTTCATCCGCCTCAAATCCTGTTCCCGGCTCTAATTGAAGCCCAGTAGAGAGGCTCAATCCCTGCAAGAAATAATCATCGGCTTTCAATTCAGAAAAAGTGAAATTGCCATCTAATTGTGTAGTTGTAGCGGCGATAAAGGTAGTATCCCGATCATACAATACTAAGGTTAAATTTTCAATAGGATTTTCCTCTATATCATAAAAATCATTTCGGTTTTCGTCCAACCATATTTCTCCTGATAATTTTGATTTGGCCGCTGGAAGATAAAGTTGTCGGGAAGGTATAATTTCGCGGTTGATACGCGGGCTTTCCCAGAATAGTGATATTTGTGCCCCTCCCGCAATTTCCAGGTATTCTAAACGAATCTGGTATCGTTTATTCGCTTCCAGAACGATATCGCCTTGGTGCTCAGTCGCGGACTGAGGACCCCATTGATCAATTAATAAGGAATCATTTACCCACAAACGAACACCATCATCCGAGTGGGTTATAAAAGAAAGGCTTTCACTAAAAATTGCCTGAACTTCACCCGTCCAACGTACTGTGAATCCATCAACTGGTAATAGATCATTGTCCGGCGAATTATTTCCCCATTTAAAATCCACCTGAGCATCTTGCCGAACGAGTACCGGTTCGCCATCAAGATCAAATTCCGGGTCAACAAAATACTCCCCCAACAATCCTTCTCCATCACCCAGAGCAAACCCTTCATAAATCACTTCCAGGGTATCTGGTTTTTCAGGAGTATAGAAAATTCTGCGCAAGTCGTTATTATCATCACCCCATTTTTTAAATAAAAAAATAGAATCTTCTCCATTGAAAACGGCAGGAGCTACAAGTGTTCTTTGCAAGCCAATCATACTTTCATAAGTAATGGGCAATTTGAGTAATTGACCATCTAAATTAAGTTCGATCCCACTTTTTCCCGTAATAAAATGTTGATTGATTTCGGGAAAAATTTCTACATATGTAGTCTGACTTAAACCTTCATTATCCGTTGCCGTAAGGTAAATCCGATACCAAACTTCAGGGTCCGTTTCATTCACCAGAGGTACAACCCAATATCCATCTGAAATGCCATTGATTGGTCCTAAACTTGGGTGTGTATGATTTGCGTGGTGCCAATCTACCTGCCAACTCAAAGCCGTGTCTGACAAGACACCTTGTTCAGGATCTGTTGCACTTCCCTTAAATCTGATGGTATCCCCTGCATGAAATCGGTTACTATGTATGGGCATTGTTATCAAAGGTATTGGCCTTTGATTAACTGTGGCGGAAAGCATAGCTGAATTACTGGTATCAGCACCAAACTGGTTAGAAACAATGCAAAAGTAGGTGCTTTGATCGTCTGCCAGGGTCACATTCTCCAAAATTAAAGTAGATTTGACTGCGTCTGGCACTATAATTCCATTTTGATGCCATTGGAACGACAGAGGGATACTTCCGGAGGCACGAACGGTAAAAACAGCCGAGTCTCCTACAGACACCAAGGTCGGCTGTGGTTGTACGGAAATGAATGGTCTCCCATTACCCTGGTAGAACACTTTCCAAAGCGTTCCATCCCTGCTGGACGTATTATCCTGATTGGAGCCGCCGCCAAGACCTGCTCGGGCCAGGTAATATAGTTCACCTGAATGAGGATCTACAAGTATAGCCAGGGGCCGATTGATGTGTGTGGCGAAAGTAGCCAGAGACTGCCCGGTTTCCGGATTTAGCATATGAATATCCCCACTACAATAATCGGCGTAAAAGTAATTGCCTTGATAATTTGCAGGAAAATGTGAAAGCTTTGATCGATAGAACGCAGCTCCTACGATTGCACACCCCTGGTCATGGTTATAAGCAAACAGCGGATCCTGATAATTATCTGGCGGAATTTGATTATCGATGGGTCCTTCAATTAGAGGCCATCCATAGTTTTTTCCAGCAATAATTTCATTGACCTCTTCATAATTTCCAGCTCCTACATCATTGACCAATATTTTCTTTTCAACCGGATCAAAGGCCATTGAAAAGGGATTGCGCAAACCATAAGCGTAAATAGCTCGGTTATTCCCATCTAATTGTTGATAAAACGGATTATCAGTGGGAATTGAACCATCAGCATTGAGTCGCAAAATTTTTCCTAATAAATTATCTAAATTTTGAGCGTTGGGTGAGAAGGCAGCTTCGCCGGTAGCTATCAATAATTTTTCCTGATGATCAAAAAGCATAGCACCTCCGTTATGGACTTTTCCCGATAACTGATCTAACTCCAACAATATTTCTTCACTGCCTGGCAGGGCCAAATCTCCATTAGCCCGAAACCGACTAAGCCGATTGTGATTAGCAAAAGGAACAGTATAGTAGAGATAGACATAAGGGTGTTGATCCATATCTGGATGTAACGCAATTCCTAACAAACCTCTTTCATTCTCATCATCAACTTGCAAGGTAATAAATGGATCTGACTGAACCTGCCCATTTTCATCAATAATTAACACCCTGCCGTCTTTTTCTGCCAACCAAATACGACCGTGATGATCAATAGTCATAGCTACCGGATTCAGGTTTTGAGCAATCAAAACCTCCGCAAATCCGGGTGGAAGGTCTGCGGCATTTAAAGTAATATGACAGACAAAGAATATAAAAAAAGGAAATAGCCGTTGGGGTAAAAAAATTCTTTTCATACATCTGATTTTTTTGTTCACAACAAAAACCACCCAGGAACCCTAAAAATGGAAACCATATCCAAAAAATACGGTCTGCATTCCAAAGAGGCTAAGCCCGGCCAGGCCGACACCTAAAAGGATCAGGATAAAGGGGAGATAAACTATTTTTTTGATCCATCTATTTTCCCAACCTAAGTGATGCATTACCGGTAACAGTAAAAAGGAGAGGCATAAACCAAAAAAGGAAATTTGAAACATAAATACACAAGCAACTGCAAAGACAACTCCTGTCACTATCTCAAAGGACTTCACAATCCAGGCATCCGGATGGCTTTTAGCTAAAAATTGCTGCCAGCCCTTTTTTATAGATGCCCAACGACTTGAAAATCCTTTTGATTGTTGATGTATTGCTTGTTGTTGATCGCCTGTAACGAGGAAGATCGCTTTGCCCGACACGGCATAAGCCAATACGCCAATGGAAGACAAAGGTCCCAGCGCAGCGTACAATGCTGTACTATGCGCCAGGAACCGAAATAAGCGAATCGGACGAAATACTAATGCCAAAATAAAGCACAATACTGGTGCAAAAAAAGTCAACATAGTGATTGCGAAAAAATCACTACTATAAATTAATTCAAATCGATCGTCCATAATATATATTGGCATCACCAGATCCGTTGAACCAATAGCCAAAGTCAGATCCTGTGCTTTACCAAAAAAATAAGGTAACAATAAGTTCGCATTGACCATGAAGAGAAAATATAACAGCGTAAGTGGTAAATTTAAGGTTGGAAAAAGAATATCAAATTTTTCTGTCCAGGTGATATTTTTAGCACGTAATAACCAAGCCATTTCTTTTTTCAAAAACTCAGAAGTTCCCCGAGTCCATTTCATGTGGCGTATTCTAAATGAGCGGACCGTATCCGGAAAATCCTCAAAGCAAACAACATCTTCGACGAAGCGCCCCCGATAACCTTTTTCTCTGACCCGGATGGCAAAACCCAAATCTTCACTGACAATTTCAGGAAAGCCGCCTATTTCTTCCCAGCACTTTCTGCGTAAAACAGCCCCATGGCCTAAAAACATGACAAATCCATAATCATTACGCAACGGTTGGTACCATTTCCAATGTATATCAATCCCGATTCCCAGATCTCTGGCCAATTTACTTTCCGCATGAGGGTTCGCACGATGGTTTGCCTGTACAAAGCCACAATTGGGGTCCGCCTCCAATACCGGAATGAGTTTGGAAAGAAAATCTGTGGGAAGTATCTCGTCCGCATCAGCAATGGCAAAGTAGGGTTCCTCCTTCGCAGCTTCTGCTAAACCATGATTCATATTCCCAGCTTTAAAAGCCCGGCGATCAGACCGTCGGATGACCTTTACTAAGCCAGGATATTTAGCTGCAAAATTATCAACCCTTTGGCGATAATCCGATCCTGCACTGTCATCAAGGATATAGACTGTATAATTGGGATAGTCCTGATCTACACATGATTGCACACTTGCTTCTATAAAATCATTACAAGTCGTATATAATAAGGCGACGGCCGGATACTCCAATAAAGAGGCTTTGGTTAAGGCGCTTTCCGGACGGCTTGCCGTATAGCGATGAATGAGGGCAAAGATGACTACGCATACGTTATACAAACCGTACAACCAAGCCAAATCAATAAAAAGGATAAAGAACAATAAAACCGCCTGGGCCGGAACACTTTCCGGGATAACCATCAGCGACCATAACCGTGGCTGGAACCACAGCAGGCAGAGCCCCCACAGACCAAAAATAGTCATATATAACAATGGGCTTGGATCATATGACAATAATTTTTTCTGGGACTTTGTCGTGGCCTGTCGGTGAATTTCAGGAATAACTTTTGACAAAGATATATCTTGTAAGGGCTGTACCAATAAGGATCTATTCTTTATTTGTTCTGACATAATGATTTGTTTTTTAGGCATGAAGATTTAGTGTTAGTTTTGGACTAACGGTGCTTTAAACATTTAGGCTTGCTTATTTTTTTTATTCCCAGCGAAAACGAAGACCAAATGAGAAGACGGTCGCATCAGTAAAAACGCCATCCTCATGATTGATCGCGAACTCAGACCAGATGTTTTTAGTAAGGGGATAAAAGACAAGCAGGTAGCCACCTTTAATGTTTTCCTTATCATTTTCAAGGCCGACATCAGCCTTACCAAAAAAGGCACCCAAGGTCATTTCCAGTCCGGTGGGCCATTTAAACTGGCCAGCCAGCACGGCACGATGTTGTCCATCAAATTGATGATTATCACGGCCATAGTAGTAGCCAGGTTCCAGCGCGAAAATCGAACTGACCGGGATATGGCCACCGAGATTGAGGTACCATTCGGTTGGTCTATCATCAGCCAAGCCTACAAATCCACCGGTTTTAAAAGCGTATCCATTTCGGAAATAAAAAATCTGTTCTCCTTTAAATAGTAACTGATCATCACGTTGGTCAAAAAAGCGGGTGCCCACATCCAAGCGTGTCCCCAGGCGATCATTCCAGGATATATAGCCACCTAACCAGCCAGCAGGAGCTCGCTCGTTTAGTAAAATGAAATCACGGTTATCCAGGGAGAGTGTATTATCATATTTGGCTATAATCGTGTACTTCTTGTTGAATTGATAAGACAATTGAATTTGTCGTAGTCCCCAGTCATTCTCCTCTCCTACTTTGGAATACCCTCCCCATACGTCCAATTCTAATAATGAGGACGGCTGTGTTACCTCGGCAAGCAAAAATTGTGCTTCGCTGTGGCCTGGATCTTCTGATAATATCTGTTGGAAGATTGTACGTGCTTCTTTGCGCCTTTCCTCTATTATCATAGCTTTCCCCAAGCCAATTCGATAAGAAGTTTCAGCGGGAAACCGGATGATAAGCTGGCGAAAAACAGCAGCGGCATCGCTCCCCTTATTGACAGATAGGTAAGCCGCAGCCAAGCCTTTTTGCGCATCTGCATATTGGCCATTGATACTTAATGCCTGTTTAAAAAGAGGAATTGATTTTGAAGTTTGTCCTGACCAGAAGTAAGCATATGCCTTGCCCACCAAAGCATCGAGGGTTTCTGGTTGTCTTTTCAAAATACGATCAAAAGCAGTAATAGCTTCATCATAATGTTTCCACCAGGAGAGGTTATGCGCCTGGAGTAATTGAGCGGAGAAGTCTTCCGGAAATTGTAGTAAATGACTTTCCAAAATGGTATTGGCTTTGGCATGCTCACCAGACGTAGCCAAGGATTGAGCTAAAGTAAAATTATTTTCCTGCGCCAGGAGTGTAGTTACGCTCCACAAAAAACAGCCAAGGTATAGAAATAATTTTTTCATTGGAAGGTGTTTTTATTACCTGATAGGCATTAATCGTCCAGGGCAAACTATGACGGTTTAACCCAGCGTTCAGGTAATCTGTGATTGAATTACATTTAATATTCAACCTAAGCTAAACTATGCCGGTTGACTTATCCACAATGTAATTGCAAACAGTAGGGTTTACCAATGAATTTTACTGAAAGGGAAAAAAGAGAGGCTGAATGCGTAACAAAAATCGAATAAAATAATCACTAAAAGATCAATAAGCTATTCTCCCCCGACCAACCATTTTTTAAATACCGGTGAGCGATCAGTACTGACGATTGTTTCCACTTCTGAAGTAGGTTTAAGGTCAATTTTCACTCTTGATTTCGAATAAGCATACATTTCTCCGATCGATTCCAGGCTTACAATAAATTGGCGATTGATCCGAAAGAAACGAAGTGCGTCAATTTCCTCCTCTAATTTTTCCAGAGAAGTATCGATTGGGTAACGTTTTCCTTCAAAGGTGACTAAGAAGGTAACTTTATCCTGGGTGTAAAAATAGGCGACCTCTTTTGTTTCTACCACCCGAATTTGCTGACCAAATCGAATCAGGAAGCGTTTATTATAATCATCCCGGCGTAATGCGGAAGCCAAGGCTTTATAATCCAAAGCCATCGGCTGCTGCCCCCGGTATTTTTTAATTGCTCGTTCCAATTCCATCTTTTTGATGGGCTTGAGGAGATAATCAACAGTATTGACCCTAAAAGCTTGAATGGCATACTGGTCATAAGCGGTCGTGAATATAATTGGTGATTTAATTTCCACAAAATTAAATATTTCAAAACTGGACCCATCTGCTAAATGGATATCCAGGAGGATCATATCGGGAGCAGAATTATGCTCCCACCAATTAACGGTAGACTCTATACTATCCAGAATCTCGACCACCTGAATACTGGGATCGATTTCATGAATCAACTTTTCCAGGCGCCGGCTTGCCGCAGACTCATCTTCTACTATGAGAACTTTCATTGAATTTAAATTTGAGAACCTATTGGCATACTCTTTCCAACTAGCTCTGGTTATGATTAATTATCGGCAGACTTACTTTAAAATGAGTTTCCGATTTTTCTACAAGTATCTTTTTATTAGACAATAACTCATATTGCTTCTGCAAACTATGTAAGCCAAACCTGGTGGAGGGTTCCAATCCTATTTTGCGTTGCAGGTTATTGGTAACGGTAATGTATTCTCCATTTTCCATCGCTACATCGATAGTCAGTGGTTTGGACTTAGAGATCACATTATGCTTGATTGCATTTTCTACTAACAGTTGTAAACTTAATGGTGCAATAAAAACCGGATCTCCGTTTAATTTTAAGTTTAGCGTTAGGTTTTTCCCAAATCTTTTTTCTAATAAAAAACAATAATTACGAACGAGTATCACTTCCTCTTGCAGAGAAATCACTTCCTGGTCCCGGTATTGCATCATAGATCGATAGAAGTCTGAAAGTTTTTCAACGTACTCTACCGCTACATCCGGGTTTTCTTCAATAATTGTAATTAAAGTGTTAAAACTATTAAAAAGAAAATGAGGATTGATCTGGCTTTTAAGTGCTGCGAATTGACTTTCAATCTTTTCTTTTTCCAATACATTGACCCGCTGCAAACGTTGATCGCGCGAACGTTGATACCAGTAGAACAATAAAAACAAGATGATACTGAATAGTAAAACAAACCACCATCGTTGCCAGATAGGTGAAAGTATTTCAAAAGAATATTCAACCACCGGTTCGTCAGCAAATGCATCATTTTCAGTAGAACTAATCTTAAAACTATACTTCCCGGGAGGAAGATTCGAATACGTCGTTTGACGATCTCTTGCAATAATCCAATCCCGGTCCCATCCGTCAAGTTTGTAACGATATTTCACCGTTTGGGGGTCAGTGTACCAAAGACCGATATAATTAAAAACGAGGTTGTTTTGATTTGGCGAAAAGGTAGAAACGGTTTGAAAATCAATCGGTTCTAAAAATGCAGAGACTTCATTGATTCGGGTGCGGGGATGAATTTCCAAATCCTCTTCTAATGGGGTAAACCGAATCAGTCCCTCTGCATTGGCGATCCATATATTTCCCTGCTGATCTTCACAAACGGCGTTGAGGTTAGGGTCCAGGTTTTTAATGCCTACTTCCTCTCCGTAGTAAATCAAATGGCGGGTTGTTGGCGTGAGTAAATCCACCCCACTGGGATGAACAATTAAAATTTCCCCTTTTTTATCGGCGATTAAACTGGTAATCGCCAGGTCTCTAATGCCTTCCTTTAATGTCAGGTGATGAAAATGTTCTCCATCAAATTCGAAGATCCCTTCCTTAGCGGTACTTAACCAGATATGCCCCTGTTGATCTTCTGCGATCGAATAGACCGCTTTCAGCTCCGTGGTATCCGGATGATCTTTGTCGGGATGTTGATGAATAGCATAAGGATAGTTGGTTAATTGACCATTTTCCAGGACACTGATTCCTTGCCCGTCGGTTGCAAACCAAGTGCGCTTTTGTTGGTCGATGAATACCTTATAGATAAAATTGGTCCCTAATCCGTTTGCTTCGTTAAAATTTCGAATCTGCGGGGTGGCGACTTGAATATCATCAGTAATGTCAAATTGAGTTACTCCACCAAGTGTAGCTAACCAGGCATGCCCGTTTATCCCATCAATTGATAATACACTGTTATTGGTCAGCCCGTCTGCTTCGGAAATATGTCGCAGTTTTTTGGATTTTGGTTGGTAGCAATAAACCCCATCTCCAAAGGTTCCAACCCATAGATTCTGATAATTATCTTCATACAATGAGATAACGTTTAAGGAAATTTCTTTTAGGTGTTGGGTAAAATGACTGTAACCATTGCTATCTAAGTGGTGCAAAAAAAGCCCTGCATTGGTACCCAGCCAGAGTTGGTTATGTTGGTCGGCTAAGATGGTCTGAATATTTCCGACACTGGTTTTTACAAATTCGAATTGCCGATTAGCAGAGCAGATCCCGTGTGTGTTACTGAGTACCCAAATATTACCTTCAATATCACGATGTAAATCATAAATTTTCCCACCAATCAGATTTTCTTCCGTTGAAACGGGTGTCAGTTTTTGATCAAAAAAAGAATACTTCCATAAGCCTTCACTATCCGTACCAATCCAAATTTCATTATTTTCAAATAAGGTTAAACTCGTAACTACGCCAAGGGACCAATCCGCCACAGGATTATTAAACACCCGGCTAACCGGGTCATAACAAGTAAATCCATGATCATAAAACCCCATCCATATCTTTCCATTTCTATCTTCTAACAATGAACGCACAATATCATCACGTAGTCCATCTTCCTTAGTTAGTTGTTCTAATTTCTTTTTCCCATTGGTAAAATAAATAATATTCACTCCACCATCTGTCCCCACCCATATTTTACCCTTTTGGTCAATCAATAAATAGTAAATATCATTGGCCAGAAGGCCATCTTCGGTGGCAATATTATAAAGTCGATTGTTTTCCTGGTAATATATACCCTCCCCGTAGGTGGCAATCCAGAAACGATTTTCCAGGTCTTCCCCAAAACCTTTAATCGCCACTTTGGGTATGCCTTCTTCCGGCTGCCAAGGGATTAGGTTTTTGTTTTTTAAAAAGTAAATACTTCCATCCTCGTAGCCCACCCATAGCACATCATTTTTAGCCCGGTAGATGGCAGTTACATGATTTGACGTGGTGTCAGCCTTAATAAAAGGGTAAAAATCGATACCATCATAAAGCAACAACCCTTCCTGTGACCCAAACCATAACAAGCTATTGGCATCTTCATAAATCAATTCCACTTTAGCTTGACTGCCTCCACTAGTCGGCTTGTGCATTTTGAAAAAAGGAATCTGAGCTTCCGTTGCGAAAGCCAATAGGAAAAGAAAATTACTCCATAATACAACAGATTTAAGCAATTTCACTATTGATTCATTTGATATAAAACACCTTCAACATGTACTTGAATTTCTTCCGCTATTTTCTGATGAACAATTTTGGGGATGGTGATATCATGTTCTTGCAGCAGTACGGTAAAGTAAGACTTGATGACCATCCGATCTTCGCTTACGGTTATCTCACTCTTGATAATTCTTTCCCGGGTTCGACCATGGATTTTTAGCTTTCCCTTGGCCCGGATCGTATATTTCCCCGGTTTACTAATATCGGTTTTCTCAATGATTTTCCCAATAAAAGTAGACTGCCGGTATTCCTTGCTTTCCATGTAATTTTCATTAAAGTGAGTACGCTGTAAAGGGCTGTTAAACCCATCGAAGGAACTCATTTCCACGGTAAAGGCAAACGTTCGCTGATCAAGGTCAATAGCACCGCGCAAGGCATCAGAGCTCGCCTCGATCAATTCCAGGGGGGCATCTGAGGTAAAGTGAATGGTACCGTTGCGAGTCATGAAAATAGATCGTTCCGGAGGCATAAAACCAGAACAAAGTACGATGATCAGGCAAAAACCAATCAGCTGGTATGTTGTTTCGTAGATTCGCATATTGACAAAAATCAATAATTCTTTTTAAAGATAGGCAGTAATTCGTCCAATAGGGAAAAGAAATGGGTTGGATAGGGAAAAAACTGGGTTGAACACGGTGGTAAGTTGGTTAAACTTAGGTGGTTTCTTGACAAGCCAAGATTAAATAAGCCCGGCAGATTGACTGATCG
>CBDUIU010000034.1:0-13213 GCA_965367335.1 uncultured Saprospiraceae bacterium | reverse complement strand
GGTGCGGATGTGATCCTGACTTATTTTGCTAAGGATTATGCCCGAATGAGAAAGGAAGGTAGGGTATAAAAAAAACTGACTGACGTTGAAACGTCAGCCAGCCGGATACATTCTGGTTAAATTGGGCTTTGTTGTTGGCCCCGTCTTGTTGTTACAATGACATGTAGGTCAATTTTTCGATTCGATTCCTCAGAATACCTTTCACATCAAAAATAATCGCTTGATCTTTGGTGAGGTACTGGAAATATTCTTCGTCTAAATCCATAAATTCTTTATGGCTAACCGCAACAACGATAACGTCGTAGCGAATATCTGCTTTATCCCGCAGTGCAAAACCATATTCCTTTTCCACTTCTTTTGAATTGGCAATTGGATCGATGGCGTCTACCTGACGGCAATATTTACGTAACTCCTGAACCATTTCTGCTGCTTTAGAATTGCGGATGTCAGTGACATTCTCTTTAAACGTTACCCCCATTACTAAGACTTTTGCCATTTCAGGATCACGGCCCCGCATGAGCAAGGTTTGAGCAATACGATTGGCGATCTGTCCAGGCATATTGTCATTAACCTGACGACTGGCAGTAATCAAAGCTGGAAAGTGTCCAAGAGATTTTGATTTCTCAATCAGATAATAGGGATCCACGCCGATGCAATGTCCACCTACTAAGCCTGGGTAAAAATTCAAGAAATTCCATTTTGTCCCGGCAGCTTGCAATACTTCATAAGTATTTATACCGGCTTTGTCAAAAATCATTGATAGCTCATTCATCAACGCGATATTGATATCTCGTTGTGTGTTTTCCACAATTTTTGCGGCTTCAGCTACTTTGATGCTTGTTGCTTTATGAATACCAGCAGTAATGATCGATTCATAAACTGCAGCAATTTGCTCCAATGATTCCTCATCACAGCCAGATACAATTTTTACAATCTTATCAATGGTATTTTGTTTGTCACCAGGATTGATTCGTTCGGGTGAATATCCTACTTTGAAATCCACTCCACAAATCAAACCTGATTGTTCTTCCAGGATGGGTATACATACTTCTTCGGTGCACCCAGGATAAACCGTAGATTCGTAAACAACAGTATCTCCTGGTTTTAGTGCTTTACCAACGGACTCAGAGGATTTACGCAATGCCGTCAGGTTGGGTTTGTTATTCTCATCTATTGGAGTTGGAACAGCAACAACAAAAAAGCGAGCTTCGCGAAGTGCCATCTGGCTGGTCGTGAATCGGATCGTTTTTTCCATGAAATCCTCACCTTCTAACTCGTCACTCGGATCAATTCCCTGTTTCATTTTTGCGACCTTTCCTTCGTTGACATCAAAGCCAATAACAGAAAATTTGCCTGCGAATTCTAAAGCAATTGGCAGGCCTACATAACCTAGCCCGACAACGGCGAGGTGTGCAGTTTTTGCACAAAGGTCTGCATAGATACCGTCACTATTGATAGAACTGGTCCCTGATTTTGATTGATTAGTTGTCGATGTTCTCATTGTATTTTATTTATGAAATATATCAATAATAGGTCATTCACCTGGGGTGATGACAATTCGTAATTATTTTGTGTAGGGGAGTAGTGGGAAATGTTTTCTTTGGGGAATTAAATTGGCATTGTTCCGGGAGGTACCAATTTTATATCAATGGATTGGGGCAGGGTACCAAAGTATGGAAGGGGTAAATCAAAAAGGATTCCAAAAAATTCTGCTGGTACTTTTTAGAAATGTTTTTAGCTAGCTGGATAATTGTAAATACCCAATGCTGCAAACAACAACATTGGGTATTAATTGGATAAATCAGGCAGTAAGAATCTACAGCTGCTTTTAATCCAAGTCCGGCTAACTAGCCACGGAGGCAGTTTTAAAAATTAACTTATGCCGTTCTGGGCCAGTTGAAATAATAGAGACGGGTATCTTGAGGTAATTTTCTAAATGGGTGAGGAAATTTTTGGCTGGCTCAGGGAGTCCCTCATAAGTAGAGATGTCCTCCAAAGACTTTTGCCAACCAGCATAACTTTCATAAACTGGATGAATGTCAATATTGCAGATGTCATAAGGAAGATTGTTATGCACCTCTCCTTCGTACTGATAGGCAGTAGCAGCTTTTATTTCTGGTAAATTATTAAGCACGTCAATTTTAGTAATAACCAATTGAGTGACCCCATTGATCATAACGGTATATTTTAGTTGCGGTAAGTCAATCCAACCACAGCGACGTGGACGCCCCGTAGTGGCCCCAAATTCCTGTCCTTCTTTGCGTAGAAATTCACCGGTTTCATCAAATAATTCTGTTGGAAAAGGACCTCCACCTACACGAGTACAGTAAGCTTTACTAATCCCAAATACCTCACCTATTCGAGAAGGAGCAAGACCAAGGCCATTACAAACGCCCGCAGCTACTGTGTTGGAAGAGGTAACGAAAGGGTAGGTGCCAAAGTCTATATCAAGCATAGAACCTTGGGCGCCTTCGGCTAGTATTTTCTTGCCGGCATCTAAGTGTTCATTGAGATAATATTCGCAGTCAATCATTTTCAGGCTACGCAATTTCTCCAGACTAGCAAACCATTTCGCTTCTTCCGCCTCTAAGTCAAAGTCAACTGCAGGATAAAGTGCCAGTAATCCAAGGTGTTTGGTTTTCAAACTATCGTATTGCTGCATAAAGGTAGGACGGGTAATGTCACCAACACGCAATCCATTACGACCAGTTTTGTCCATATAAGTTGGGCCGATGCCTTTGAGCGTAGAACCAATTTTTTCTTTTCCTTTTGCTGCTTCAGATGCTGCGTCCAGATAACGATGGGTGGGTAGGATAAGATGTGCCTTGCGAGCAACAAGCAGGCGATCCAAATAGGCCACTCCGTTATCCTCTAGCTTGAGTATTTCTTTTTCTAAAACAATTGGATCAATTACTACTCCATTGCCAATCACGTTAATAATATCTTCTCGAAAGATACCAGAAGGTACCGTGTGAAGAACAAATTTTTTCCCGTCAAATTTCAGGGTGTGTCCGGCATTAGGTCCACCTTGAAAGCGAGCAACAATGTCATAGGATTTGGCTAGGAAATCAACGATTTTCCCTTTCCCTTCGTCGCCCCATTGGAGGCCAAGAATAACGTCTACACTCATCAGTATGATTTGAAAGTCACAAAAATGCGCAGGCTGTTACTAGTCGCGCTATTACTAAACAAAGGTAAACTTATCCTATGGTAATAAGAAATAAACCTCCAGCCAATTGACGGAAGTTGAGGAAAATAAGGTAAAAAGGATTGAATGGAGAAGATTAATTTTCTTGAACAGTACGTAATGCTTCTTCTACAGAGGGTTGTAGTTGAAACATCTGCTTTAACTTAGTGATTTCTAATAGGTCCACAACTTGTTGTGAAGCATTTGCCAAGGCTAATCTACCGCCACTTTGACGAGAGGTATTCATTAGTTTGAGCAAGAAATTGAGGCCGGTACTATTCATGAACTCTTGCTCAGCAAGATCAACTACTAAGTTGTTGATGCCATTCTGCATGCGAAGTTGTACCTCACTCAGTATCACATTGTTATTCAGCTCATCTAAAAGGTTGCCTACGGCTAATATTTGTGTAGAGTTCTGCTCTGAAAGGGAATATGTCATAGGGGTTCTGCTTTTGTGTGTCAACGTTGAGTCTGTCAATAAAAAAGGTACAAAAAACTTACCAAAAAAAGTATATATGTTTTATTGCTTGTTGTTTAACAGTGACATGAGAAATAGAGATGTACTATGTAATGAACTTATAGGAAGTTAAATTTATCCTAGATACGGAAATCGGCGAGGACATAATAAGCAACTAACCCTCAAGTATAAAAGCGGTTTATACTTCCGGGCTTATTAGGGCAGGTCTTATAAAATATATGAAAATTATTTCTTTTTGAAGTCGCATTCTCCCTGGCATTGACCATAGAGATTTAACGAGTGGTGGGTAATTTTGAATTCGAGTAAGTCGCCCATCATATTTTTGATTTGTTGGATGCGGGGATCACAAAATTCCAGTACTTTTCCACAATCAACACAGATAAGATGATCGTGCTGTTTATAACCATATGATTTTTCGTACTGCGCCAAGTTCTTACCAAATTGATGTTTTTTTACCAAATCACAAGTTACCAACAATTCTAAGGTATTATAAACAGTTGCACGACTAACACGATAGTTTTTTGTTTTCATATGAATATAAAGTGCCTCTGCGTCAAAGTGATCATCACGGCGATAGATCTCTTCCAGAATAGCAAATCGTTCCGGTGTTTTTCTTAAGCCTTCTTTCTCCAAATGAGTAGAAAAGATAGTGATGACCTCCCTGATGTTATTTTCCGTATCCTTTTGTGTAGCCATTGATAAACTTTAGCGGAATGTAATAAAAAATCTTCCTAATCCTCTATTCTAGTAACACTAGATATCCCTTCAAGGTTTTGGAGCTCACGGATAGCCTGTACCAGCTGATCTTTATTTTGTACAACAAGGCTGATCTTGCCTTCAAAGTAGCCTTCATGGCCTTCGATTGAGAAAGAGCGAATATTAAGCCCTAATGTTGAAGAGATGTTTCGGGTGAGTCTTTCAATTACGCCTGGACCATCATCAACCCCGGTAATTTGTAACTCTGCGACAAAGGATGTATTTGTCATCGTACCCCATTCTGCGCGCATAATACGATACCCGTAACTAGCCATTAAATGAGTAGCATTTGGGCAGGTAGTACGATGAATTTTAAGACCGGAACTAGCAGTCAAATAAGCAAAGACATCATCACCTTGCACAGGACGGCAGCAAGTTGCTAAGGAGTATTCTAACTGATCTGCTGATTGGCCGTTGATGATGAGCTTTGGTTTGTATAGCTCGGACTTTCGCGGACGCTTGACCTGCGACTTCTCTTCTACCGGAGGTTGCTTCGATACTTCTTCAATGATCTCTACCAGCTTATTACCTTCGGATTTAAAATGCTTGTTAAGGTCTTGTAAAGTGATTTGATCAGTAGCTATACCGTAGTAGAGATCTGTTCTGGATTTTAAATCAAAATATTTGATCAGGATGTCAATATTGTGATCATCGAAATCCACCTTCATATTTCTGAATTTCCGTTCTAAGGCCTCTTTCCCAAATTCTCCATGTTTACGACGTTCCTCCTTCATGGCGGAACGAATTTTTGCCCGTGCCCGGCTGGTAATTACCATTTTTAACCAAGCCTCGGAAGGCTTTTGGTTTTTACTGGTTTGTACCATTAGTTGATCTCCATTTTGAAGCTTGTAGCCCATAGGAACCAACTTGTTGTTAACTTTTATGGACGTACAATGGTAGCCAATATCGGTGTGGATATTAAAGGCAAAATCCAATGCCGTTGCCCCTTTAGGGAGTATCTTTAAATCACCTTTGGGCGTATATACATACACTTCCTCATGAAAGAGATTAGTTTTAAAGTCATTGATAAAGGTGAGCGCATCGTTCTCCGGGTTATCCAGGATATCACGGACGTTATCTAACCAAACGTCATATACATCTTGTTGACCGGAAATCCCTTTATATTTCCAGTGTGCAGCAAAACCCCGCTCCGAGATATCATCCATTCGCTCTGACCTGATCTGAACCTCTACATACCTGCCTTTAGGGCCAATTACCGTTGTATGAAGTGATTCATAACCATTGGACTTTGGAGTTGTGATCCAATCTTTTAAACGTTCGGGAATAGGTTTATGCACATCCGTTACAATGGAGTAGATTTGCCAGCAGATCTGTTTTTCTTTGCGGATTGGACAATCCACGACAATTCGTACTGCGAACAGATCATAAATCTCTTCGAATTGTACTTTTTTGGTTTTGATCTTATTCCAGATAGAATAGATGGACTTGGGGCGTCCGGTAATGCGATAAGTGTAAGGGATTTCCTGCAATGCTTGGGTCAAAGGTTTAATAAATTCATTGACGTAAAGCGTTCGTTCAGCTCTGGTTGCTTGAAGTTTGCGGGCAATCTCTTGATAGGTATCCGGATCGGTAACTTTCATGCAGAGATCTAAAAACTCTGTCTTAAGATTATATAAACCAAGCCGGTGAGCAAGAGGAGCATAGATATAACTAGTTTCCGCAGCGATCTTTAGTTGCTTATGTCGGGGCATAGAGCCCAGTGTCCGCATATTGTGAAGACGGTCGGCCATTTTAATCAATACAACCCTTACGTCTTCAACCAGTGTTCCTAATACTTTCTTGAAATTCTCTGCCTGTGGACTGGGGACGTTGTACAAGCCATCCAACTTCGTTAAACCATTAACGATCATCGCAATTTTCTCCCCAAACTCCTCTTTTATCTGCTCTAAACTAACCGTAGTATCTTCTACTACATCATGCAGAAGTGCACTTACAATGGCGGTAGGGCCAAGGCCAATTTCCTCAGCACAGATACGGGCAACTTCGATCGGGTGTAGAATATAAGGCTCTCCTGACTTTCTACGTTGTTTGCTGTGTGCCTCTACAGCAATTTCATACGCATTCCTGATATTAACACGGTCAGTTTTGTCAAGATCGACCTTGATCGATTTGAGTAATTTACGATACGCACCCTGTATCAACTTTTTTTCCTCTTCCTGGCCGGTAACCGCCTTGTTCATTAGTTATTTTTCTCTTCAGTAAAATTATCTTTGAGGCACAATGATTTGCGCTCAAATTTGAGATATAAATAGTGAAGTTACAAAAAAAATGATGCAAAGTGGATTTTTTTGAGTGAAATAATTAGGGTTATTCGGTTGATTTTTTATTTATCAAAGGCTTTTTTTCCTAAAAAGATTATATCTTTGCAACACTTTTGAAAAAAGGTGTATCCTGATAGCTATTGGATGGCTTTTTTGAAGTGATTTACGGAGTAAATTTAATTTGCGGGTGTGGTGAAATTGGTAGACACGCTAGACTTAGGATCTAGTGCTTCACGGCGTGGGGGTTCGAGTCCCTCCACCCGCACACATTTTGAAAGGGATTGTAAAAAAGAGGGACGAGAAGTTTATCCCGAGCGAGGCTGAGGGAAGTCCCTCCACCCGCACACATTTTGAAAGGGATTGTAAAAAAGAGGGACGAGAAGTTTATCCCGAGCGAGGCTGAGGGAAGTCCCTCCACCCGCACACATATTTCGAATAGTATTTCAATATTACAGTAAGGTAAAGCGCAAGGGGGAAGAGTAAGCAGTGTATATTTTTAGTATTAGGATCACGTCTTTTAAGCCTTGCTTTTTATTTGACCCGCTTTTCCTTAATTATTATTCATTTTATTCAATTGGCTTATGTCTAAAGTTGTCAGAGAGGATATTGACAGTTTACATGCTGTGCTTACTTTTACGATCGGTAAGGAAGATTACGCTGGTCTTTTTAAAGAAGAGCTAGGTAATTATCGAAAAAAGGCAACGCTTAAGGGGTTCCGTAAAGGAAAGACCCCCGCGAGTTTTGTTCGTAAAATGTATGGTCAGTCTATACTTACCGAAGTAGTTTTTAAACTTATCCAGACAGAGGTAGATAAGTACATCAAAGAGAATAATCTCAGTACGATTGGCCAACCTATTCCAGCGGAAGATCAGGAGCTGATGGAGTTTGATGTCAATGAAGCTAAGGATTATGTCTTCAAGTTTGAGATTGGCTTGGTACCAGAGTTTGAGATTACCGGGTTAGATACAAGCACAGAGGTTGAAAAATATGCAGTAGAGGTACCTTCCGATCAAATTGAGGAAAGACTGGAGGAAGCTAGAAAACAAGTGGGTACACGGGCATCCGTAGAAGACACCATTCTGGAAAATGATATGGTTGTTTTAAATATGGAAGAATTGGATGGCGATCAAGTAAAAGAAAATGGCTGGGCTACCACTACGACCCTTTTAGTCAAAGCTGTTGCAGAGCCTTATAAAACAGAATTACTCGATAAAAAGAAAGGAGACAAGATTCGCTTTAAGGTGTCTCAGTTAGAAGGAGCAAAGGATGAGGGGCATGTTCGGAAATATCTGTTAAATGTTGAAGAAAGTGACGAAGATATTGTCATCGGTGATGATTTTGAAGCCGTAATTAGTGATGTTACTCGTTTAGAACCTGCTGAGTTGAACCAGGAGTTTTTCGATAAAGTTTTTGGTGAAGGTAATGTTAGTAATGAAGAGGAGGCAAAAGAAAAAATCGGAGAGCAATTGGCTAAAACCTACGAGTCAAGTGCTGATGCTTTATTGTTCCGTGATATTCAGGATACGCTGCTGGAGAAGAACAAATTTGATTTGCCAGAGACTTTCCTTAAACGCTGGTTAAAATCCGGTGATGAAAATGTATCGGATGAGCAGTTAGAGAAAGAGTTTGAGCCTTTTCTGCAAAACCTGCGTTGGACCTTTATTCGCAGCAAAGTAAGCAAAGAAGCTAATATCGAAGTGACGGAGGACGAAATCTTCGAAGGGATGAAAGAGCGCATTCGCGGGTACTTCGGAGCATATGGTGATGAGTTGATCATCTTAAACACAGCTAACCGATTGATGGAAGATAAAGAGCAGGTCAATCAGATGTTCCAGGAAATGGAGACTGAAAAGGTGATTGATCATATTAAGAGCTTGATCACGGTAAAAGATAATCCAGTGACATTGGAACAATTTGAGGAAGTTGTGAAAGAAGCGAATGCACGGATGGCCCCACCGGAAGAAGTTTCAGCAACTGAAGAGACTGAAGAAGAGGTTACCGAAGAGGCCTAAAAATAGAGGAGGGTAGTGTTGTAAATGATTGAACTTTACTGCTCATCTATCTATCAATTCTTATTTATATTTCAATAAAACCTTTAGACCCTTTAAATGGTTGTATAGAAGAATATAGGAAAAGCGGCGTGGGAGATAGAACCCTTCGCCGCTTTCCCACGTATTATAGCTGGGTTTCGAGGTGTTATTATCCGAATAGCCCGTTAGGGCAGCTCTGTTGAGCTTCCAATTTTCTTAAACCAGACCAAAACACTTTGCTATGTTTCACAAGGATGAATTTATGAAGTATGCAACTAAGCACATGGGCTTGAGTAGTATGCATACGGAAAAATACGTTGAAACGAACATCAATGCTTACCGCAACAGTCTGACGCCTTATATTATCGAAGAGCGCCAACTGAATGTAGCTCAAATGGACGTATTTTCCCGCCTGATGATGGACCGTATTATTTTCCTCGGTACAGAGGTTGCTACCCAGGTCTCAAATGTTCTACAGGCACAATTACTATTTTTGGAATCCGTAGATCCAAAACGTGATATCCAACTTTTTATTAATAGCCCCGGTGGTTCCGTTATCGACGGGCTTGGCATTTATGATACCATGCAGTATGTCGGTCCGGATATAGCCACCACTTGTACCAGCTTAGCAGCTTCAATGGGGGCAGTATTACTTTCCGCAGGAACCAAAGGCAAACGCGTTGCGCTGCCTCATTCACGGATTATGATCCACCAATTATCTGGTGGTATGGCAGGACAATTTAGCGACATGGAGATTCGCTATAAACTATCAAAGCAACTTCGTGACGAACTGTATACGATTTTAGCTAACCACTGTGATCAAACCTTTGAGCAAATCGAAAAAGATTCTGATCGGGACAATTGGTTCACGGCTCCACAGGCCAAAGAATACGGTTTAGTGGATGAAGTGCTACAACGTCAAAAATCAGCTGATTAATTTTTGCTATTTTTGTAAAACATTAAGGGAGTAGGACTAGTTTTAATACTATGTCCCTCCTATTATTACTTCTGAGCTGCTGCGTAAAAATGAGCGTTTAACTTAAAGTTAAAAACTATCTAGATGAGAAAAAGTAAAAATAGCTATCGTTGTTCGTTTTGTGGCCGTGATAAGTCAGAAGCATTAATCTTGATTGCAGGAATTGACGGACACATTTGCGAAGTTTGTGTAGAACAAGCACAGGATATTATCCAGGAAGAATTATTTGCCGGTAAAAAAGAAGCTGATAAAGAAGACTTTTTTCTCCCGGATTCTATTAATCCAAAAGAGATCAAAAGTCACCTTGATCAATATGTAATTGGTCAGGATGAAGCCAAGAAATTCCTCTCGGTGGCAGTCTATAACCATTATAAACGGTTACGTCAGGTACGTACGGATGATGTTGAAATTGAAAAATCAAATATTCTCTTTGTAGGACGTACAGGTACTGGAAAAACACTGCTGGCCAAGACCATCGCTCGTTTCCTTAACGTTCCTTTTGCCATTGTCGATGCTACAGTTTTTACCGAAGCTGGATACGTCGGGGAAGATGTAGAGAGTATTCTCAGCAGGCTATTACAGGTTTGTGATTATAATATAGCAGCAGCTGAACGAGGTATTGTGTATATTGATGAGTTAGATAAAATTGCTCGCAAAAGCGATAATCCTAGTATCACACGTGATGTGTCAGGAGAAGGGGTTCAGCAGGCATTATTAAAAATGTTGGAAGGTACAGAGGTAAATGTTCCACCCCAGGGCGGGCGTAAGCATCCGGAGCAAAAGATGGTAAAAGTAAATACGCAAAATGTACTATTCATTTGTGGTGGTGCTTTTGACGGGATTGAAAAGGTGATTGCACGCCGGGTAAATTCTCAGGTCATTGGTTATAGTGGGCAGCAAAAGGAGCGCGTTGACAAAGAGAGCTTATTACAGTTTATCAATCATATGGATTTGAAATCCTTTGGGTTGATTCCTGAGCTCATTGGCCGCTTACCCGTAGTTACCTATTTAGAGCCTCTGGACTTTAAGACTTTACGTCGTATATTGATTGAGCCGAAAAACTCTTTGGTTCGTCAGTACAAAAAGCTTTTTGATTTGGAGGGCATTGAATTAACTTTTACCGGTGATGCTTTGGATTACATCGCTAATAAAGCATTGGAGTTTAAGTTAGGTGCACGTGGCCTTCGTTCTATTTGTGAAGCGATCATGACGGATGCAATGTTTGAGTTACCTTCTCAAAAAGATGTTCGCAAATTTGAAGTAACAGCGGAATATGCAGAAGAAAAGCTGAGCGGTGCCAAGCTTACTAAGTTGCGGGCAGCATAATTTATTGTCTACTAAGCTAACACTTGAACACATGCTTGTTAACTAATATTAAGCGTGGGGAATGCGGCCAGGTAGACATTCGATTTAACTTTGAATAAAGCCTGATTGGTATTAAAAAACGTTATCTTAGAAGACTAGGATAACGTTTTTTTATTGTTATTTTCGCTGATGCGGAAACCCAGGAGCTACACTTTAGGGTGTTTGATGTTGTGACCGCTGTGGTCGCTCAAGTTAAATAAATCGCACCGTGTCACTGCGATCATAGCGTTAGGTAATTTTTTGATTGCATGTTCAAAACGAACTCCTTTATAATCATTTTAATCCTACTCAGATGCAGCGCTATTTTGCCGAGCTTGCTTACAATGGAACCGCTTACCACGGATGGCAAAAACAGCCAGGTACAGTGACCGTACAGCAAACTATTGAGGAAGCATTGTCGACGCTATTGAATCAACCCATTGATGTGCTGGGCTGCGGGCGTACGGATGCAGGTGTGCATGCGACTCAGTTTTATTTACACTTTGATGGCCCCGATCCTCTGCCTAATAATTTGCTGAGTCGAATTAATAAATTTTTACCTAAGGATATTGCCATCTATCGAATTTTTCCGGTGAATGCGAGTGCCCATGCTCGGTTTGATGCTACTCAACGTAGCTATGAATATCATCTCACATTTCGAAAGAACCCCTTTTCTACCACTGGTGCTTATTATTTTCCTATGCGTCATCAATTAAATGTTGAACGATTGCAAGAGGCCGCTAATACATTGTTAGGGTTTAATGAGTTTTTTCCTTTCTGTAAAGCCAATACGGATGTTAAAACCATGCGTTGTGATTTGCGGCGGGCGGAATGGGCGGCTGGTTCAAATGAGCATGAGTTGGTCTTCCATATCAGTGCAGACCGGTTTTTAAGAGGCATGGTCCGCTTGATAGTTGGAATGTGCCTGAAAGTAGCACAAGGTAAAGTGAGCCTGGAAGAAGTACAGCGTGCGATGGAGGCGCAAACCCGGTTGGAGGGTAGTTGGTCTGCTCCCGCAGCGGGTTTATATTTGACGGAGGTGCGGTATAAAAATATATAGACGCCGTATCCCGGAGCGGGAGATAGGCTAATTTAAAGCAGAAGTACTAGCTCCTATATTGAAATCCATTAATTATACTTAGTAAAAATAATTATCTTCATGGGCTAGAATCCCGGTCCAGTCAAATCCATCCGCTTAGCATCGTTCCGTACCCAGAGAAAAGGTCCATTCAGCAAGGTGTATTTGTTTTGCCCCAAAATGTAGTCGTATTAGAAAGCAAAACCATTGAGCAGGAATTTAAGCAACTGTTAAAGGTGCTTGAACCCTATACGGATAATATTAAAAAGACAGAAGACCCATTAAAAGCTCAGGTAGTACTTCGCCTGGATGCTAAAACAGCGAATGAAATAGGAACAGAAGGATATTATTTGGAGATCACAGACCAGCAAATTCAGATCAAAGCTGCTAATGCTGCCGGATTGTTCTATGGTATTCAGACCCTCAAACAACTCCTATTTTTGGCAGATACTAAATCAGGTCGCCCCGTCCTAGCCTCCCAAATTATTACGGATCAACCCTGCTTTCAATGGACATCTCCCGACGATTCATGCGTCCGACCTATATTAAACAGCACATAGATCGTATGGCGGCGTATAAGCTCAATCGGCTTCACCTTCATTTGACAGATGATCAGGGATGGCGGATTGAGATCAAAGCTTGGCCTAAATTAACGGAAATTGGTGGCAAAAGTGCCTGCGGGGATGGGCAATCAGGTTTTTTGTCACAAGAGGAATACCCATCGATCATCCCCTCATACCCACGATAAATTCCGTAAGCTTCAATATTGTGAAAAGCACACGCTCTTATAACAGATCTAACTGCAGCATTCATCCCAGGAGAATCTCCTCCAGAAGTCATAACCCCTATTTTCTTAATTGTGTTTAGCATTATTGTAATTAATTTCAGTAAAATTACTAAACAATGTATACAAAAAAGTGACTAATGTCATAAAATATGCGCATATAGTAAATTCAAACGTTTTCGTTAATAAGTATTTTTGAAATATTTAAAAAAAAGTGATTTTAAGACTTAGATTTTGTCTCTTTTTTCTTCATTGTAATATATTCCGGCATCATATCATCTTCTACTTTGTCCTTTTT
>CBDUIU010000033.1:0-13419 GCA_965367335.1 uncultured Saprospiraceae bacterium | reverse complement strand
TGAGAAACGCATTAGTATGTCTGAAAAGGATCAGGCATCAGCTGCGGGAGAAGGAATGTATTGGAAATATGAGTCCTCTCTCCGCAAATGGGATTCCGAGTTATATTCAGTAGTAGGTGCTGCCGGTGAATTGTTTTCGATTCGTACAAGCCTCTACCGATCTATTCCGGCGGATACAATTATTGAAGATTTTTTCTTAACTATGTCAATAGCAAAAGACGGCTATCAAGTAAAATATGAACCTGAAGCTTATGCAGTTGAAAGTTCTTCTGCTTCGGTTAAAGAAGAATTAAAACGAAAAATCCGGATTGCAGCAGGTGGTCTACAAGCCATTCATCGTCTCTCTCCTTTACTTAATGTTTTTCGCTATGGTATCCTTAGTTTCCAATATATTTCACATCGAGTACTTCGGTGGACATTAGCCCCTTTGGCATTACCTATGATATTTGTCACTAATTTCTTACTGGCCATACAAGGTAATGGCTTCTACCAAGTCTTCTTTAGTTTACAATTGTTGTTCTATATCTCGGCCTTTATTGGTTTTCTATTGGAAAAAAGGCAACTTAAATTTAAAGCCTTCTTTGTCCCTTATTACTTTACTATCATGAATTACGCTGTATATCGGGGCTTTTTCCGGATTACTGGAGGAAAACAATCCGTTTTATGGGAGCGGGCGAAACGAGCATAATTGCAGGTTAGCGTTATATGCAGATACTATCTCTGATTTCACCAGTAAAATCACAATCTGAGAGAAATAAATATACAGTAGTGTAAAAATTTTAAGGTAGTTATACCTAAAGCATTCTATAATTTTTTTTCGAAAAGATATCCCACACTACAATGCCGATACAAACGGAAACATTTAGGGAGTGTTTAGTTCCAAATTGAGGAACTTCCAGACAACCATCCAACAACGGCAACACCTCTTCAGAAATTCCATTCACTTCATTTCCAAATACTAATGCATAAGCTTGGTCCTTAACTGGTTGAAAATCTTGTAAAAGAGTAGGCTCAGATACTTGCTCAACGCCCCATACCTGGTAGTGCTTTTGTTTTATACTTTCAATTGCCTGACGCACCTCCTTATGATAGGACCAGCTGACAGCGTTCGTTGCACCGATTGCCGTTTTAAGGATTTCTCGGTGAGGAGGAGTAGCAGTAATACCACATAGGTAAATGTGCTCTAATGCAAAAGCGTCAGAAGTCCTAAACGCAGAACCCACATTAAGAGCGGAGCGAACATTATCCAACACTAGCACAATCTTGGTTTTAGATTGTAACTTGAACGACTCAACATCCACCCTATTTAATTCTTTCAAGCTTAATTTTCGCATATCTACCTAGTCTTCAACCGCTGAAGTTGCGTTATTCACCCTATGTGTCTCCTTTTTCTGTTCTAAACAAGCTTTAACAAAAGAAACGAATAATGGGTGTGGCGTTTCAACTGTACTTTTCAATTCCGGATGAAACTGAACACCTATAAAATAAGGATGGTCCTTTAATTCCACGATTTCTACCAAATTCGTATCCGGATTGATTCCAGTTGCCAATAAACCTGCAGATTCCATTTGCTCCATATACTTATTGTTAAACTCATAACGATGGCGATGGCGCTCCTGAATATTGATTTTACCATAAATATGGTGTGCTTTCGAGCCTTTTTTTAACTTACAATCATAACTGCCAAGTCGCATGGTCCCTCCCTTTTGAGTAATCGTCTTTTGTTCAGGCATTAAATCAATAACCTTGTGTTCTGCTTTGGGATTCACTTCAGAGGATGCAGCTGTTGCAAGTTTAATTACATTTTGGAAAAACTCGACTACTGCACATTGCATACCCAAGCAAATTCCAAAAAAAGGAATATTGTTTTCACGAATATATCTAATTGCATTGAGCTTACCCTCGATTCCTCGCTCGCCAAAACCAGGAGCCACTAAAACACCATGTAGTCCATCTAGACGTTTGGCGACATCTTTTTTAGGCACCTCTAATTGTTCAGAGTGAATGGGATCTACGATAACTCTGCACTCATTCATTGCACCACCATGTACAAAAGCTTCATGGATAGATTTATAAGCATCTTGTAACTCATTGTATTTACCAACTAATCCAACCCGAACCTCCATCATTGGATTTTTAAGTTTGCCAAGAAAGTTCTTCCAAAGCTTTAACTCTGGCTCCCGACGATCCGTTAATCGGAGTTTCGTAATTACTGTTGTATCAAGGTTTTCTTTTAACATCAACAAGGGAACATCATAAATAGTATCCGCATCAATGGCTTCAATCACTGAACCAATATCAACATTACAAAAGAGCGCCAATTTACGTCGTATTTCCATTGTTATGGGGTATTCGGTTCGACAAACGAGTACATCAGGTTGTAACCCATTTTTTTGCAATTCTTTGACGGAATGTTGTGTAGGCTTTGTTTTAAGTTCTTTTGCAGCCTTCAGGTATGGAATTAAGGTGAGGTGAATGACAACACAATTATCACGGCCTAGCCCCCAACGTAGCTGACGAACAGCTTCCAGATATGGCAACGATTCAATATCACCAACTGTTCCACCCAACTCTGTAATCACAATATCGTATTCATTGGACTGGCCCAGCAGCTGCATTCTCCGTTTTATTTCATCCGTGATATGGGGAATAATTTGCACTGTCTTGCCCAAATAATCACCTGCTCTTTCCTTGTTTATTACGGTTTGATAAACTCGACCTGTTGTGACATTATTGGCTTGTGAAGTTGGTGTACTGAGAAAACGTTCATAATGGCCCAGATCCAAATCTGTTTCCGCACCATCATCTGTAACATAACACTCACCGTGTTCATAAGGATTAAGTGTGCCAGGGTCGACATTAATGTAAGGATCAAATTTTTGAATGGTTACTGAAAAACCACGTGCTTGGAGTAGTTTGGCGAGAGATGCAGCGATAATTCCTTTACCAAGCGAAGAAGTAACGCCTCCCGTAACAAAGATGTATTTCGTCATAATAGTTTAACACTGTTTAATGCTTTTTCAAGCCTGTCCTTTTCTTTGATTACGGGATACAAAGGTAGCAACTTTCAAACAGGAATTTAAACTGCAACCTTATTATTATTTTATGATTTAAGGACAATCTCTTTCACCATGGATGTTTATTCCAAAATTTACTAATAACCAGTTATTAATACATTATAATTATTCTCATAAATATAATTATAAATTTTGTGACACTGAATTTAGACAGATCATTAACTCATTAACTGTATCTGGTATAGTAGTTGCTTTTTATGCTTTGGGTAATTCCCAGTATTTATATTCCCTCCCTCTTTTTATCCTCCCTTATTGTTCCTCCCTTTTGTTCCTCCTTACTACTAACCACCCAAACACACATATCGAATGAGTTTTAGGAACATTCAATCTATTCTTGGTATTTTGCTGTTGTTTTTCGTATCAACGGTATCAGCTACTGAATGGCAGCAGCCATCAGATACGCTTCCTAACCAAAGGGAAAGAGAGCTTTTGGGAAACGGCCCCGTTTGCGGAGACCGTGCTAAGCGATGCCAAGGACACCGAGAGTGGGCAGACGGTAGCATATACGAAGGAGAATTTAGCTATGGTAAACCTAATGGCCTTGGAGTATATATCTGGGTAAATGGAGATAGATACACAGGTAAATGGAAAGGTGGAACTCAGGAAGGTTATGGCATCATGAAATTCTACAATGGAGATAAGTATGATGGTGATTGGAAAGGAGGCAAAAAGCATGGACAAGGTAACATGCTTTGGGCCGATAGTATGTCCTACCGAGGAGAATGGGCCAGTGATCAAATGGAAGGATTCGGTAAATTGGTCATGCCAAATGGAGAATCATATGAGGGAGAATGGAAAAGTGGGGTTGTGCATGGAGACGGGACAAAGATTGAAGACGATGGTTCTAAATTTGTCGGTAAATATAAATCAGGAGATAGAAACGGTAGCGGCGTAGTGACTTACGCTACAGGCGATATCTTAATTGGTAAATGGAAAAATGGCCACATGCATAAAACTGGAACTTTCGAGTTTAGCAATGGTGCCACTTTAAATAGTAGTTGGAACGAAGGTGAAATGGAAAAATCTACTTATACAACCCCTTCAGGTAAAGTGATTGAAGGACATCCGGAAGTAATTGGTGAGCATATGGAAAAAGATGAAGATCTAATGGAGTCCGAGGGATCAAATATTGGCTTAACCTGGTATGCTATAGGCGTCGAATACATGAAAAGAGAACGACCAAATGAAGCAAGAGATGCTTTCAACAACGCTCGAAAATTTGTTTCTCCTTCAAGTGAAATCAATAAAATGATTTATGGACAAATGAAAAAATTACCTGAACCGGAACTGGTTGAAGGAACCTAGTCTATCATTAAAACTCAATTCTTTGATAATCGTCAATCTAAGTATAAATTTTATAAAAGACCACAGATAAATTATCTTATCCCAATATAATCACAAAATCCGAATATCTATTTTTAAAAATCCCATTTCGCCCCGCATTTATGAAAATTTAAATTTTAGAGAATAATGACACTAATTTACAAAGTACAAATGCTTCTACCTACAGTGTTTCTAGCCTTGTTGCTTGCAAACACATTAAATGCAAATAACACTTCTTATGATTTCTTTGATGATGTAGATTGTTCCAAAAAGAAAAAATATTGTAAAGGGAAGCGCACCTTTGATGATGGCAGTATCTACGAGGGAGAGTTTCGCTATGGACAACCACATGGTTATGGCAAATTAATTTGGCCGAATGGTGATGTTTTCTCTGGTAATTTTTCAAATGGCTTACGCCACGGAATCGGTACTCAAAAATTTAAGAATGGGGATAGTTATGAAGGAGATTGGCGCTATGGTTATATGGATGGCACAGGATCGTACTTTTGGTCAAATGGAGCAGAGTATCACGGTGGATTTATTGAGGACCTCATGCATGGAAAAGGAATATTTACAAGTCCAGCAGGAGAAAATTATAATGGTCAATGGCGGTTTGGACTTGCAGATGGAGAGGGCACCTACAACCTTGTAGATGGAAGTAAGTATATGGGGAAATACAAAAAAGGGTTACGACACGGAAAAGGTGTATTAGTCTGGTTAACCGGGGATGTCTTATCTGGTAATTGGAAACAAGGATCTCTAAATGGCGATGGTCATATTCAATTTGAAAATGGTGATGCTTTTGAAAGTAAATTTCATCAAGGAGAGATAAAAGGAGAGCCTGTATATATTTTTCATGATGGCGCAGTAGTCCAGGGTAGTTTATTTGAGTTAGAAAAAGAGTTTAAGAAAAATAATGAACGATTTGAGTCAACAGCTCCCAATCTTGCAATGGCCTGGTATACTTTAGCAATCGAGTATAAAATGAATAAGAAATTTAGTCAAGCAAGAGATGCTTTAAATACTGCTAGAAGGTTAGTTCCAGCTTCCTCTAATTTAAATGAACTCATCGAGAAACAACTAAATTCAGTTTCTAAAAAATTAGAAGACTCCCTTTAACAGAAATTGATATTAGGGAATCTAATAACACCTTTTTAAGGCCGTAAATTATCAGAGATTTACGGCCTTATTTTATAGATAATCTATAACTCAACTTTATTTCTCTTATAATTATGAATAAATTAAGGATAATTAAAAGTTAGCCTATTTGCTAGGTATGAATTATAGCTTATAATTCAGATTCTCTTAGGTCTCGATTATTTAGCACCTTTTTTTGTATATTGTCCCATCAATAAATGATAAATAACCGGTGATTAACGAACAACAACGTATTTTTTTAACTTCCTTGTTAGAGGAAAATAAACCAGAACATTTGACTCCAGAGCTAGCCCTGGATCGGTTAAGCGGACTTGTAGATCAGAAATTGCGGCAAGGGATCAGTTTTCATCTTGCTGCTCACCAGGCTATTAATGAATTGGTTTTAGAAAATCGACAAACCAAACTGGTTCCCGAGAAAAAAACAACCTGGATTGTAGTCGCAATAGGGGTATTATTCCTTGTCTTCTCAGGAGTATTAGCCTTCTATCTTTATCAAAAAACAGTCAACAGTCAATCTCCTACCCTATTTCCAATTGCTCAATTTTCCATTTCTGAGTTTGAAGGAGATATAAGACCCAATAGTTTTAAAGGTGTAGATATTACGGTTCCTGAACACTCTGAAGTAATGGCAACAGGCTCAGGAGAAGTGATCATGATCGAAATGCACCCACAAATGGGTTCCTCAATTGTCATAAGACACAATGAAGATTTTAAAACTGTTTATGGTTATCTTTCAAAAGTTTTAGTCAAAGAAGGTGATAGTGTAAAAAAAGGAGAAAAAATTGGAGAATCCGGAGTATCAAAAGTATCACTTTCTCCAAATCTACATTATGCTATAATTGAAAACGAACACTTCATTGACCCTATTCGTTATATGCGTTCTGCTATTATTCCAAGTCCTTCTCTTTAGATTCAACAGGCTTACTCTCTCCCATTTTTCATTATAGCACTAATTATTTAGATGAAACAGAATAAATATAATTGGCTATTCTTTGATGCTGATAATACCTTATTTGATTTTAATCAATCACAAGCTTATGCATTAGAAGCGTCATTTCATTTTTTTAAGTTACCATTTGAGACAAATGTCAATACCATTTATACTGAAGTCAATCGACAATGTTGGATAGCCTTTGAAGACGGGTTGTTGGATCAACAGACCTTGAAAAAAAGAAGATTTGAACTATTGTTTGAAGAGGTTGGATACAAAGTAGACGCTACACTATTTGGAAAAACTTACCTCAAATATCTTTCTGAAACGAATTATTTGATACCCGGTGCGCGTAGCCTACTTGACGAACTACGTCCTAAATACAAACTAGCTATCATCACTAATGGATTAAAAATTGTACAACGTCCAAGAATTCAAAACGCTCATTTGACTGAATACTTTGATTCCATTATTGTTTCTGAGGAGATAGGTTCCGCTAAACCTGACGCCCGTTTTTTTGACATAGCTTTTAGCCAAGCAGGACAACCAGATAAAAAGGAGGTATTAGTGATTGGTGATAGTCTTAATTCAGATATTAAAGGCGGTTATAATTATGGATTAGATACTTGTTGGTATAATCCAGAACAGAAAAGTTCAAAGCTGATCCACCCTACTTTCGAGATCAAAGAATTAAATGATTTAGTGCCAGTTTGCGGGCTATAATTAGTCACTTAAGCATCAGATACCATGTTGTTCTGAAAATTAATACTGAAGCTGATCTGCATTCAAAAAAAACTGCCCCTTATCCGTCATTACGGGAAGGAGCAGCCCACACACTATGAGAACACCCATTATTTCGAAGGATCTCATATTGCTTACCTGTTGTTGTACTAAAAAATATAAACTTGCTTAACTAACTTATTATTCGATTTAATTTCAGACCGTTTTAATTTCCGAAATCAATAGTTTCCAAAATCAAAAAAACTACCCCAGACCCGTCATTACGGGCCGGGGCAGCCCACACACTATGAGAACACCCATTATTTCGAAGGATCTCATATTGTTTACCTGTTGTACTATAATTCGCTTATTTAATCTATTATTGACTATATAATAAGATGCGCTTTCGCATCGGGATTCCTTAAAATTAACTGCCCCGGTCCCGTCGTTACGGGCCGGAGCAGCCCACACACTATGAGAACACCCATTATTCTGAAGGATCTCATATTGTTTACCTGTTGTACTGTAATTCGCTTATTTAATCTATTATTGACTATATAATCTAAGATGCGCTTTCGCATCGGGATTCCTTAAAATTAACTGCCCCGGTCCCGTCATTACGGGCCGGAGCAGCCCACACACTATGAGAACACCCATTATTCTGAAGGATCTCACATGTTTACCTGTTGTATTAAATTTTAAAAACTAATAATTGTCAATGCGTACGAACAATTAATTTATTGAAGTAATATTTGGTTACCTCCAATGTTCTTCTTTTTTCAACTTTTAATTTGTTTTATCTTGCTCTTTAGCAATGGTTTCAATGTATAGACGATGCAAAGTCATAAAAAGATATAGTTCTAAAAGTTATCATTATTAATGTATGTTAAATTTATTTTTGTTGAGTGCTGTATATCAACTATTTAACCTATTAAAACGCTATTGCGTTAAAGTATTTTAACATTAGTTAATGGTATACTAAAAGCTTTAATTCCAGGGTAATTCTGAGCAAATAATACTTTTAACTATAACGCTAAGCATCAATTTTCTCATTAATTTTGCTAAATTTGAGCTTAATGATAGCACAGAAATCCATACAAGAAGTTGTTGAAGTAGCCCGAATTGAAGATGTCGTGGGTGATTTTGTAAACCTTAAACGCAGAGGGTCAAATATGATAGGGCTGTGTCCTTTTCATAATGAGAAAACGCCTTCCTTTTCTGTATCTCCTTCTAAAAATATATATAAGTGTTTTGGTTGTGGCAAAGGTGGTGATGCTATTTCATTTATGATGGAGTCACAGCAACTCTCCTATGTCGAATCCATTAGGTTCTTAGCAGAGAAATACAACATAGAATTAGAAGAAACAGTAAGCAGTAAAGAAAATATTGAGGAAAGACAGTTTTTAGATAGCCTTTATATCATCAATGGATATGCTCGAGATTATTTTCAACAACAATTGTTTGAGACAGATCAGGGCAAAAGTGTTGGTTTAAGCTATTTCAAAAAAAGAGGATTTCGGGAAGAAACAATACGCAAATTCGGACTAGGTTTTGCCCAAGCGCAAAAAAATGACTTTACGCTAGACGCTATAAACAAAGGTTATAAAAAAGACCTTTTAGAGAAAATAGGGTTAACTACGCAATGGGGAAACGACTTTTTCCGGGATAGAGTAATGTTTACTATTCACAGCTTAACCGGTAAGGTGATTGCATTTGCTGGTCGTGTTCTGGATAAGAACGCCAAGATGGCAAAGTACATGAACTCTCCGGAAACGGAAATTTATCTGAAGAGTAAAGTCCTTTACGGAGCCTATTTTGCAAAAAAAGCTATACGTAAAAAAGATGAATGTATTCTGGTAGAAGGTTATACTGATGTAATCTCCTTGCATCAATCCGGCATCGAAAATGTCGTAGCCTCTTCGGGCACAGCATTAACAATTGATCAAATCAAGCTGATCCAACGTTTTACACCCAACATTAAAATTCTTTATGATGGTGATCCAGCCGGCATTAAAGCAGCATTGAGGGGCTTGGATTTAGTGCTGGAACAAAATATGAATGTAAAAGTAGTGCTCTTGCCAGAAGGGGAAGATCCAGATTCATATTTGCAAAAAGTTGGATCGACACAATTTGAAGATTACATCAACCAACAAGCTAAAGATTTTATTCTATTTAAGACCTCTCTCCTCTTGGGAGATACCGCTGGAGATCCAGTAAAAAAAGCAGCTGTAATCCAAGATATTGTCAGCAGTATTGCCAGGATACCTGACCCAATAAAGCGCTCATTATATGTAAGGGAATGTGCAAGAGAAGTTGGCGTTTCAGAGGATATCCTGATCAATGCAGCTAATAAGGAATTAGCTAAACATTTACATGATCGTAAAAAACAGCAAGAACGAGAGGAAGCCAGAAATCGTAGAGCCAATTCCTCGCGCGCTTTTAGTCCACCTCTTTCTACAAGTGCTGATTTTCCATCAGTAGAATATCCTTCCAATCCAGAAGATGAATTTGGGAAGCCGCCACCAGTAGGTCAAGCTCCGAGTACTTATCCGGTAGACGGTATGCCTCCCAAGGGTAATGTTATTACAAATCAGCTTGGAAAGCGTAAGCCAACAAAAAATGAATATCAGGAAAGAGACATCATCAGGATTTTAATTGCCTATGGGCATCACATTTTCGACAAAGAAGAAAACATTACAGTTGCAGAGTTTGTCCTAGGAAATATTGAAGAAGTTTTGGAAAGCTTTGAAAATACTATTTACGGTCAAATGGCAAAAATTTATCATGAGAAATTAGTCGCAAAAAAATCGATTACTACTGCATTCTTCATCCATCACTCAGATGATAAAATAAAAAATGCAAGCATTGATTTAATTCAAGAGCCTTATCATTTTAGTGAAAAATGGGAAGAACGATTTGGAATAACCTTACAAACACAACCCAAGCCCGATAACAACTTTAACGAGGATAGTAAACAATCAATACAGCGCTTTAAGCTAAAGAAAATCATCCAAATGTGTAAAGAAAATCAGGAGCGATTAACCAAAACTAGAGATGCTACCGAACAAATTAAAATCTTAACTATACAACAAAGGTTATTAAAGATTCGGGATCAATTGGCTAAACAATTTGGTGGTACTGTTATTCTAAAATAAAAAATTACAATAAAGCTTCATAATAATGCCTAATACCTTCCAAACCTAAAATTCTATTCTTAACTTTAAAAGAAATTTCTGATAATAATATTTCGTACTACTACAAATATTTCCTACATTTAATATAACATCTATCCAATAGAATTATTAAAGGCTTAAAGTTCATAATACTAGCAAATAAATTCATAAGTCTCTTTCTCAATAAACACATCATTTACTGAACTGTCAACTTGCACAGTGTCAGCTTTGGATATTATAACCCTTATGAGAGATGCCATTAAAATTTGCTTTACTCCTAAGTTGTTTGTTAGCAACTCTTAGGTTGGTAGCCCAACCCATGAGTCTCTCTCGGCTGCAAGCAGCTAGTTCCATTCGAATTGACACCTTTTCTTATCCTGAAAAAGTCAATATTGTTCAAACTGTTCTTAGTGATATCAATTCAATCCAGGATGATTCACTCAAAGCAGGTATCTTACAGCTATGTGGTAACATTTATTCCCGCCACGGAGCAATTAATAAAGCCATCGATTTATACCTTGAATCGAGCAGGATATTCAAACGAATCGGCTTATATAAGGAATATGGCCAAGTCCAAATCAATATCGCTGACCTCTATCTGAATCTCCATGATCCTGATCGCATGTTTAGATTAGTACGGCAGTTAAAAAAGTTCTCATCTGCTCAGCACCTTCCCCTGATTACAGGTCACTCTTTAATCTACGAAGCCAATTATTTTCTCATTAAAGGGGAAATTGACTCTGCTCAACAAATATATCAACAAGCAGTTCAAAACCTTGCTCATGTAGAAAAGACTTATCAAACGAATTGTGCCTTGCAGGCAACCTTGGCAGAAATACATTTGCATAAAAATCAACCTGAATTGGCTATTTCAGTATATGATTCGTTGCTCAGACTAGCCAAACAACAAAAAAATCCATTAGATATTGCTAAATTTTATCGCTGTATGGGGCAAGCATATGCTTCGAAAGAAGCATTCGATAAGTCCGTTTCTTATTATGATTCCTCTATTACTATTGCTATAAACTATCATTTTCCTGATGTCTTGTCACTTGTCTATCATGATAAATCCAATGCTTTATTTCATAAACAAGACTACCATAGAGCTTATAATCTTTTGAAAAAATATAATGAAATTAAAGACAGTTTAGTTGGCTCCCAATACAATGCTTTACTCTTAGAACATGAATCTAGAGAAAAACTAAATGACCAGGAACACACGATTGAGAACTATAAAGATGAAATCATGCATCTGACAAATGCGGAAAAAGCACTTCGTCGCAATTTAATATATATTCTTGCTGCTTTAAATTTTCTATTCCTCGTTGCCATTTTACTTTATTCCAGACAAGCGAACAAAATAAAAAACAACCAACTCCTGCGCGCAAGTGAAAGAGCACTCAGTAATAGTAAGTTACGAGAACAGAAACTTCAGGAAGAAGCGCTTAAAACCATGTTAAATAACAGGAAAAAAGATATGACAAACTTAGCGCTCACGATAAAGCGTAAAGATGTACTAGCTCAAAAATTAACTCAAAAATTGGAAGAACTACAGCATACCCACCCGGGAGAGATTAAAGCTAAGATTAATGATATAATTCGATTTGCAAACACCCAACTAAAAATCAACCAAGACCTTGAGCTTCTACAGCAGAATATTGATAGCGTTAATGAAGAGTTTTATTTAGCTCTGGATCATCAATTTGATGGCCTTACTCAGAATGAAAAAAAACTATGTGGAATGATACGATTAAACTTAAGTAATAAGGAGATTGCCAATATCCGAAATATTTCAGCTAATTCAGCTAAAATGAATCGTTATCGTTTAAGAAAAAAATTAGGACTAGATCCAAATGAAGATATCGTAGATTTTTTACAAAGACTCTAAATGAAAACGACTCCAGCTAAGAAGTACCCTAGTGGAGTCGTTTATTCGTTTGAATTATACCATGCCTGGCATGGGAAAATGTAGCTGGGGTGCATAATGGTGTAATAAGTACACCAAAAGTTAAGAAATATAACTTATATGTAATATAAGGTCTTTCTATAAAGATCGCTAACCAATATTTCATCTTTTTTCATTTTTATAGTCTACACTAGGGCTACATGAAAAAGCCTACATATGTTTTGTTTATTTTTATTCATCAAAATGTAAACAAAATAAACATTACTAATGTAAACTTCTCTTAATCTATTTTCTCTCAAAACTATTTTGTCAATTATAGTTTTTTTTAGAATTCTTTCCTTTTGAAAAAAACATAGCCATTCTTTCGGTAAATCTCTTCCATTTTATCGAAGCGAGTAATCTCTTTCGCTTTATGTATTTTGGTAACAATGTAAGTAGGTTTATCAATATCTCCAGTTAAAAGCCAGAATAGATCATTACTTGCTTCTCTTTGTCCCGGTTGCTTCTTGGCGTAAAATAATTGAACATATGATTTATATCCATGTGTGGCAATATAACAGTCCTCCCCTACTCTTTCCTTCATAAATTCTACTGCCGCATGTTGAGAGTAAGCTTCGATTCTATTAATGTAAAAGTAGAGTGTCATACTAATAAAAATAGCACTACCGGCAAATAACCCCGTAAATGCGCTGCGTAATTCCAATTTATTGATCGCTAAGAAGAAATAGAACATCACTACTAACAAAAATAATCCTGGTAAGACCTCTAAACCAGTCCAATTTACCGAAGCTTCTAAATTAGCGAGTGCAAAGGGGTCATTTTTCAACAATGGCGCTAACCATTCAATGTTTTGTCCGATATAAGGCGCAATTATTATGGCTACTATAAAAGGGAAGCCACTTAACCATAAACCTATTTTCATCCATTGGCTAAATCGAATTTTTCGATCCCAAATTTGATCAATTGAGTAGGCAGCCAAAAAAGTCAAGGGGAAATAACAAAGAGAAGAATAATGAACGATTTTAGATTGGACGAGAGAAAATAAGATCAAGACTACCCAAAATAGAATTGACATCCACAGTTTAAAATCTTGCTGATGTGCTTTTGGGGAGTTCGGTGATTTAAAAAAAG
>CBDUIU010000032.1:0-13504 GCA_965367335.1 uncultured Saprospiraceae bacterium | reverse complement strand
ACGTTGTGTTTTAGAAAATGGTAAGGTCAAAACGCGGGAAAAGATAGTACCGAATATCGGACGGGTACGTAATGTTCGTCAAGGCCCGGATGGATATCTATACGTGGCAGTGGAAGGAAAAGGGATCATACGGATTGTGCCTGGTGAATAGCTTAACGTAAGCTTAGTTGATAATCAATTTTATTGACGGCAAATAGTCCAAGCTTATTTGTAAATTGTAAGGGGCCAAATAAAAAACGCCACTGCAATAACAGTGACGTTTCCTTTTTTCACACAATCTTATTATTTAAATCTAAGCTTCCTGCAACTCCGATTGATATTCATCAATCAGCTTGCGTTGTAGATCACCGGGCACCGAGCTATACTCTGCAAACTCCCGATTGAATTTTGCTTTCCCTTGGGTTAGCGAACGCAGTGTGGAAGAATACTTATACATCTCCATTAAAGGTACTTTGGCTTTGATCTTCTGGTAGTGCCCATCGGCATCCATACCCATAATGATCGCTCGACGGGTTTGCAAGTCGCCCATCACATCGCCCATCACTTCATCTGAGCAAAGTATCTCGAGATTATAGATGGGTTCCATAAGTTGTGGGGCAGCATGTTGGAAGGCATTTTTGAAAACATTAGCAGAAGCCAGCATAAAAGCCATATCATTCGAATCTACCGGGTGCATTTTTCCATCGTATATACAGACGCGTATATCCCGGCAGTAAGATCCGGTTAAGGGGCCTTCTTCCATTTTTTGCATTATCCCTTTCTTAATGGCGTTAGAGAATTTTGCATCAATAGAACCACCGACGATGCACCAGTAAAAGGCTAATTTCCCTCCCCATGGCAACTCTTCGATATCCTTATTTCTTACCGTTAAGCCGTCAGGATCAGGCATATCATCGTAATAAGGTTCAATCCGCATGTGAACTTCGGCAAATTGCCCAGAGCCACCACTTTGTTTTTTGTGCCGATAGGAATCATTGGCCATTTTGGTGATGGTTTCGCGATAAGAGATTCTTGGCCGGTCAAATTCCATATGGATACCATTGACTTTTTCGATCCGGTATTTGATCAGATCCAGGTGTAATTGGCCTTGCCCGTGTATCAGCGTTTGTTTCAAAGTTTTGGATTGTTCCACAATCAGTGTGGGATCCTCTTCTTCTATCTGATGGAGCGCTTTCATTAATTTCTCCATTTCATTTTTCCCCGGAGGCTTAATGGCCAGGCGTATACGGGAAGATGGAAAATGAATTGGATCAATTTTATGCTCTACTCCTTTTTCGTTAAGTGTATTGTTGGAATGAGAATTTTTCAGCTTTACCGTTACGCCTAAATCTCCTGCTACGAGTTCATCTACATTATTCCGAACTTTACCTTCTGCTTCGAATATTTGACTAATCCTTTCTACGGTGCCATTGGTGGCATTAACAAGCTCATCTCCGGGTTTTACCTTGCCGGAGTAAACTTTGAAATAACTGAGCAAACCTACCTTAGGCTCCGACATGGTTTTGTAAATAAAAAGGGTTGTAGGGCCATTGGCATCACAAGCTAAGGTACCTCCGCCTTCCAGTGCTGCAGGTTCACGACTATTCGGTGCCGGAGCTATGTCATTGATAAAGCCCATAATCCGACCCGTGCCCATATTGTTTTCTGCGGAACAACAAAAAACCGGGCAGAAGGCATTTTGCGCCAGACCAAGACTCAGGCCGTGTGCCAGATCATCTTCCCTAAGCGTACCTTCTTCAAAAAATTTCTCCATTAGCCCCTCGTCATTCTCAGCCGCAGCTTCAACCAGGACATTATGCATGTCAAGTGCGCGGGCTTTCTCAGATTCGGGAATATCTTGTTTTGTAGGACGTCCACCATCAGGCGGAAAAACGTACATTATCATTCGTAGAGCATCAATAATACTATTGAAGCCAGTCCCGCTATTATAAGGGTATTGGACGGGAAGGACTTTACCACCAAATCGCAATCGGGCCTGCTCTAAGGTTGTTTCATAGTCTGCCTTCTCATTATCGAGATGATTGACAACAAAAATAGCAGGGGTATTGAATTGCTCCATGTACTCCCAGATTATTTCTGTTCCAACCTCTACCCCACTGGTGGCATTGAGCACCATGATGCCGGTATCTGCTACTTTCAAAGATGAGACAACCTCTCCGACGAAATCATCAGAGCCCGGGGTGTCAATAATATTGATTTTGGAATCTTTCCAGCTTGCGTGCATTAAAGTACTGAACAGGGAATTTTCCCGCTCCTTCTCAATGTTCGTAAAATCTGATGCTGTAGTACCGTCACCTACTTTTCCGCGACGATTGATCGCTTTCGCTTCGAATAGCATGGCCTCCGCCATGGTGGTCTTACCTGAGCCTGAATGGCCCAGAAGTACCACGTTCCTAATGTCCTTGGTCGTGTATGCCATATCAGATAAGGGGTTTTAAAGGTTAAAAAATAAGATTTGTTTTTAGAAAGGAGTAATGTAGGGGGGAAGAATAATGATCCGAAAAAATAGGATAAAACACTTCAACATATCCTTTAACTGAAATAAAAATAGCCAAAACATCTATTAATACAAAGAAAATAATGGTTTTTATCCAATTAGTCAATAAAATATTTGGCCAATAGAAACACTGCCAGTAAATCCTTTTTTCAAGTACGATAATAGCCATTAATTTATATAACCATTTTATAAAAAAGGGTGATAAACTTCACCATTTCTTAGTTTATTTGGCACTGATTTACTTTTATTTCCCTTCTATTTTTACACAAAATTTTATTATGAATAAAGCACTATATATTGCCACCATTGAACCCAATAGCGGAAAGTCCCTCTTCGTATTAGGCCTAATGGAGCTCTTGTTGGGAAAAATGGGGAAAGTGGGCTATTTCCGTCCAGTTATTGATGATCCGAAAAAGGGAGAACAAGACAATCATATTCAAACAGTTCTATCTTATTTTCAAATTAAGCTGGACTACAAAGATAGTTATGCTTTCACCCGCAGCCAGCTCATCTCCCTCTACAATCAAGGCAAAACCGGAGAAATCCTCGATACGATCATTGCCAAGTATAAACAATTAGAAGAACAGTTCGACTTTATTTTACTGGAAGGAAGTGATTTCACCCAGGAGGTCAATGTCAATGAGTTTGATATCAACTTATTGCTGGCTAAAAACCTGGGTATACCAGCCGTTATTGTTGGAAATTGCCAAGGGAAAACTAAAGAGGAATTACTGAGTAGCCTCGAATTAGCTTATCGATCTTTTGAAGAAAAGGAAGTAAGTGTGGTCGGTATTGTAGCGAATAAGGTGAGATGTGAAAACCTGGATCTGGTAAAAAATGAATTGGAACAACTACTTCCCAAAGAAGTAGATGTATTTGTGTTTCCCCGCTTAGAAAAATTGTCCAACCCGACTTTACGCGAGATCAAAGATCACCTCGGTGGTCAGGTCCTTTTTGGCGAGCAGTTTCTCAACAATCAAACGGGTAATAATGTAGTAGGAGCTATGCAGCTGCGCAACTACCTGGCTCACCTCAAACCCTATAGCCTGGTTATTACCTCAGGAGATCGCGCGGACATTATCCTCGGGGCGCTGCAGGCTAATTTATCCGATAACTACCCCAGGCTTTCCGGTATCATCCTCAGTGGTGGTTTGATCCCGGAAAATACCATTATGCAGCTGATCGATGGCTTTGACCATCGCCTACCTATTATCTCCGTACCAACGGATACTTTTACGACCGCTCATGCTGTTGGAAATATCAAAGCTAAAATTTACGCCGAGAGTAAGTCTAAGATCCTGGCCTCCATCCAGGCCTTTAATCAACATGTCGATGCAGAGGCTCTGGTGAACCACTTGATGACTTTCCTCCCCAAAGGTATGACCCCACGGATGTTCCAGTATATGCTCATGCAGCGAGCTAAGGTCGCCAAAAAACATATTGTACTTCCGGAAGGTGAAGATGAAAGAATCCTTACGGCCGCCTCTCAGCTAGCAGCTATGGATATCGTGAAGCTAACCCTCCTCGGCAATCCAGAGCTCATTGAGGAAAAAGCAAATCGACTTCACTTGAACCTGCATGGTATCAATATCATTGACCATCTCCATGCTCCTCAATTAGAAGAATATACAAATACGCTTTTCGAACTACGAAAGCATAAAAACGTCAACAGGGCCATGGCCAGGGATATGATGACAGATGTGTCTTACTTTGGTACAATGATGGTCTACAAAGGAGATGCAGATGGCATGGTCTCCGGCGCTGCGCATGCCACCCAGCATACGATTCGGCCAGCGCTCCAATTTATTAAAACCAGGCCGGGTGTCTCCACAGTTTCTTCCATATTTTTTATGTGCCTGGAAGACCGGGTTACAGTCATGGGGGACTGTGCGATCAATCCTAATCCAACTGCGGAACAGCTTGCAGAGATTGCCATCTCCTCAGCGGATAGTAGTCGAAACTTTGGTATCGATCCATTGATTGCCATGTTGTCTTATTCTTCCGGTGCTTCCGGCAAAGGAGAAGATGTGGAAAAAATCAGAAGAGCTACGACAATTGTCAAGGAAAAACGCCCGGATCTAAAAATCGAAGGGCCAATTCAATACGATGCTGCGGTGGAAATGTCTGTTGCTTCTAAAAAACTACCAGACTCCGAAATTGCCGGGCGCGCTAATGTGCTTATCTTCCCCGATCTCAATACGGGTAATAATACCTATAAGGCTGTTCAATGGGAAACGGGTGCCATTGCTATCGGTCCCATGCTTCAAGGCCTTAACAAGCCCATTAATGATCTGAGCCGGGGATGTACCATTGAAGATATCTTTAACACGGTGATCATTACAGCAATTCAGGCACAAGGCATCGAGGCACCGACATTGGCTAAAGAGGTGGCTACTGCTCAAGGTTGAATTTATTAAAAATCGTCAAAGAGGACATAAAAAGATTTCTCAACAATGAACATACTTGTTATCAATTCCGGTAGCTCCTCCATCAAATTCCAACTCATTAATATGCCTCGGGAATATGTCATTTGTAGTGGAATGGTGGAACGAATTGGCTTACCCAAACCAACTTTACATTATCAAACTTCGGATAAAAACATCCATAAACCTATAGCAGCAGCAACGCACGAACAAGGGCTACAAGCCATTACCGCTCAGCTCATAGATCCGGAGTCTGGTGTAATCAATTCGCCCGAAGAGATTGAGGTAGTCGGACACCGGGTGGTACACGGAGGTGCCCACTTCTCTGCCCCGATGATTATTAACGAGGCAGTTAAAACTGCGGTTAGGGATTTGGCTACGCTAGCCCCACTGCATAATCCTCCTAACTTAACAGGCATTTTGGTTGCCGAGGCATTTTTTCCACTGGCTAAACAGATCGCTATTTTCGATACTGCTTTTCATCAATCCCTGCCCGCTGTAGCTTATCAATATGCGCTTCCTAAGGCAATTAGCCAGGAACAACAAATCCGGGCTTATGGGTTTCATGGTACCAGCCATAAATACGTTACTGAAAAGGCGATCGCATACTTAGGTCTGAAAAAAAGTAAAATCATTAGTATCCACCTGGGCAATGGCTGTAGCATTACAGCTGTAAAAGACGGAAAGAGCATTGATACTTCATTGGGCTTTGGTCCCATGAATGGCCTTATCATGGGAACCCGGGTGGGTGATATTGACCAGGCGGTGGTCCTGCATTTGATGGAAAAGATGAACCTCTCTTTTCATGATATCCGCGAATTGTTACAGAAAAAAAGTGGTTTGCTCGGATTGACTGGCAAAAGCGATCTTCGGGAAATTGAAGCAGCAGCTAACAATGGTAATACAGATTGCCAGTTGGCGCTTGAGATGAGTGCTTATCGGATCAAAAAATATATCGGAGGGTATGCCGCAGTGATGAACGGATTAGATGCCATTGTATTCACAGCAGGTATTGGCGAGAATTCGGTAACCTTGCGTCGAATGGTTTGCTCAGAAATGGATTACCTGGGTATGGAGATTAATGAGGAAAAAAATGCTGCTTTGGGAAAAGGCATACAGGAGATTCAAAAGGCAGGAATGAAGGTGAAGATTTTAGTCATTCCAACTAATGAAGAAATAGAAATTGCACGGCAATGTTTTGAGCTAGCCAAACAACCTTTAGAACAAGAGTCCGCCTAATTATTCCTCTTCAGGAAGCCTTCACTCGCCCATGCGATGGTCTCTTCTAGTGGCCGGTACTGAAAATCAAGCTCCCTGATCGACTTACTTGGATCATAAACGAATTGACAGGCAGTCAACCGGGCTGTCTCACGGGTCAGGGCAGGGCTTTTCCCGCTAACCTTACCCCAAAGCCAGGCCATCCGCCAGGCCACCTCTCCCATCCAGGGGCTCGCCCGGTAAGCCGGAGGGGAATTCCCCAATGCTTTTGCGATGAGGCTAAACACCCGTTGATAACTTGTATTCTCGCCAACAGCTATAAACCGATTTTTTTTTAAATCAGACTCCATTATCTGTACTGACATCCTTGCTACATCCCGCACATCTACAAAGCCACTACTCCCAATGGGATAAAAACGAAGTCCTTCCGCTACCCTTTCAAACAAGCGCCCTGTGCCTTTGTCCCAGAAAGTTCGGCCCAGAATAATACCGGGGTTGATCACAACCACATTTAGCCCTTCCGCTTGTCCCCGCCAAGCCTCCTGTTCTGCCAGGTATTTACTGATGGCGTAATGGGAGTTATACGGGCTTCGGCTCCACTTACTATTTTCGTCAATGTGTTGTTGAGGCTTTGTGCGCCCGATCGCAGCAATCGAACTAACGTGGAGAAATCTTTCTACCCCGGCTACCAGGGCAGCATTTACTACATTCGCTGTCCCTTCTACATTTACCTGCTTCATTCGCCAAATGTCCTTTGAATCATGAGACACCATCGCCGCGCAGTGATACACTTTTTTCACCCCTTGCATGACCTCGTCCATCCGCAGGATATCAAGAATATCTCCTTCAACCCAACGCACCTGCCCCGCGATATCTGCTACCAGATCCATGGGGCTATCTTTTCGCTTCAATGCTAACAATTCATTTTCGTTAGTTCTCAATAACTGCCGCAACAAATAACTCCCGAGAAAACCTGTAGCTCCGGTAATTAGGATCATTGTTCTCCTTTAGACAACTCCAGGGTATAGGCTGCTACGGCCTCTATTTCCTCAGCGCTCAGCACCTCTTTAAATGGTGTCATTAACCCTTTGCCGTTGGTAATAATGTTTTTGCGTTCTGCAAACGCTAAAGTTGATGTTGTAAAATCCTTTGCTCCGTTCAGGTTTAGCTTTCCATCAATTCCATGGCATGCTACACAATACGTTTTGTAGACTTTTTTTCCCGTTCCCAAATCGGCCTTACTTGCGCCATCTCCATTATTGCCACAAGCGATACAAAATGCGAATGTTGCAAAGACCAACATTGCAGTTTTTACAGCAGATAGTTTTTTCCAGTTGATATACGTCATGATTTCGTTTTTTTCTTTTCTGTTGCGAAAATAGAAAAAGAATATTGAAATGTCTGTTACCTTGAATAGTTTACCACCTATTCAACCGTAATCAGTTCCGTAAATTAACATTTAAAAGATGGAAAGGTTAGTAAAAGTTCTCCTGAAAAACTTAATTCAGTACTTGAAAGCGGTCAATGACCTCATCGCCAGAACGAATGGTCAGCAAATACCGCCCTACTGGAACCTGGCGCATATCAATAGATTGTTGATAGCGCCCGGAGCTGCGATTTTGAAAAGCAGTCTTACTGATAACTTGTTGCTGCACATCGACCAGCTCAATTTTCACCTCTGACGGTGCATCAATTGCATATTTCACCTTAAGCAATTTAGTGGCCGGATCAGGATGGAGTGGTTTATATTTGGCCCATAGCTGAGCCTGTTGTAGTTCTTCAATATCAACCACGAGAGTTTGGGGCATGCGCCCTGCCAGGTTATGCCGCAGGCGATAACGCACCTGAGCGTCCTTGATCACATCTAACGTAGGGTCGACAATTTCGTATTGATTACTCTTATTTCCCTGCCCCTCAATTTTAGCAACGGTTATAAAGGGTTCCTGCCCAAGGGAACGTTGCAGCTCATAAATTAAGCCCGTCCCGGGTTCGGATCGGGAAGACCAACGTAACAATAGCTGTTGTTTTTGTTCCTTGAAAGTATAGGTAAATTGTGGCACCTCGATCTGGGGGCGGGCCGGTACACTATAAGCCACCGGGTATTGCTGATATTGATCGGACGAATTGGCCTGAGCCAATGGCCGGAAACCGGCATGCGGAGGTCGGGCGGGGATGGTGACTAATGCACCATTGCTAGGCTCCCACAGCTTTAAATTATAGGGTATTGAAAAACGATCATCATCATTAAGCGCTCCAATTTCATCCCCATTATCCGTCATAATGGTACGTATTTCTATTTTATCCTCATCTACAAAAATCCACTTAAATTGATTAAAGCTGCCACTATTCCGTGTCCACTTTTTATCATCGTCACTACGTCGAACCGGAGCACCCCAACATCCTTCCCCAACGTATACTGTCCCACGATCATCATCCCGAATAAAGCCTTCCTCACTACCTATGCCGGTTGAGGGTCGAATCGGGTAAGTCCATTTGACCACATGTGCATCTGACTCTACTACCAGCTGAACACCATGCTCGAAAAACAACTTACTCCAGTTTCTCCATTGATCTTTCCGTTCTGATTTTCTGCGCGTATGTGGTCGGGTAGCAAAATGGTATTGTGCTATCTTCCAACGTTGGTAAGCATATCGCTTAAGATCACGAGCTAACCAATCGGCTTGTTCACCACCACTGGCGATTAAGGAATTGAGGGTATAGATTCGCAATAGTTCACCGCCGAAATTGAGGCCGTAATAAACGTTGGAATTTTTTACATCAAACAGATCGACAATTGTGCGATTAGAATATTCATGATTACCCCGGGCGGGAACTATGGGTGTCAAGCGGCCATCCACGCTAATGGTATGCTGCCAGTCATCCATCCAGTTTTTCCATTGGGTGGCATTATCTCCGCCAGTCATATCTCCACCAAACAAGACAAAATGCGGCCGGATCTTACCAACGATTTTGTTGGCATTGACCCTGGCATTCCGATGGTTCCGGGAATCTCCTCCGGCAATAATAGACAGTCTTTCGTAGGGATTATCAGGAGCTGTGCGAAAAGACATACGACGACTCACTCCTTCATTGTCAGCGATCACGAAGTAATATACTGTACTCGGCTCCAGGCCAGCGAGTCGTACATAATGATTATTCATGCCTTTTGTAAATAACACGCGATCCGGTGCCTGAGAGAAAGGATATGCATCAACCCGTTTCCCCTGATCTTCCATACCAAAGTACAAAACGGGGTTCCGTCCACTGATTTGATTCCAACCAATGACCATTGTAGTCGCCGGGTCTTCCCGCCACATACAACGGTATTTATCCGTATGGCTAAATCCGAGTTCCGCCAAGGACATCAACAACAGCAGCAAAATAAGATAACGTGAAGTACAATACATGCTCCGATCAGTTTTTCACTAAAACGATTATTTTTTGGAAAGGGTAAAACGTTAAATTTTCGCTTTAAAAGCTTTCAAGATTGAGGTTTAAAAAGCCTGAACTACATTTTACACTTACCTCAATGGCGGTTTCGGGATGTTGATGAGGCGCTGGACCTTCTTTAAATTTACGGTAAGAAAATGCAAAAGTTGTTATTTCTTTGTAAAAGCCAGGAATTTTAACGTTATGTGGCGGTTTTAAGGGTAAGAAGCCTTATTTTTGCATTTCGATTTCCAACCCATTTAAAACCGCTAATACTTCACACTTTCGGCTTTTGCAAAAAAGTCAAAAAATATTACAGTCCATTATGATGAAAGATACGCTTGTTGCCGGTTTGATTCAAAAAGAATTAGCTCGCCAAAGAAATGGCGTCGAACTGATCGCCTCCGAGAACTTCACTAGCCAGCAGGTCATAGATGCGACCGGTTCCTGCCTGACCAATAAGTACGCGGAAGGGTATCCGGGGAAACGCTACTATGGTGGTTGTGAAGTAGTGGACGAAATTGAGCAGTTAGCTATTGATCGTTTGAAGGAATTATTCGGGGCAGCCTATGCCAATGTACAACCTCATTCCGGTGCGCAAGCTAATGCAGCGGTATTTTTAGCGGTCTTAAAACCAGGGGATAAGATCTTGGGATTTGACCTGTCTCATGGTGGCCATTTGTCGCACGGTTCTCCAGTTAACTTTTCCGGCAAACATTTTCAGCCCTCCTTCTATGGGGTAGAAAAAGAGACCGGCATCATTAACATGGATAAGGTTGAGGAAATCGCGCTGCGGGAAAAACCGAAATTGATTATCTGTGGCGCTAGTGCTTATTCCCGGGACTGGGATTATCCTCGCTTCCGGGAGATTGCGGATAAAGTGGGTGCTTTGCTATTAGCAGATATTGCTCACCCTGCGGGCTTGATCGCTGCCGGGCTTTTAAATAACCCAATGCCTCACTGCCACATTGTGACCTCTACCACTCATAAAACCTTACGGGGTCCACGGGGAGGGATTATCATGATGGGAGAAAATTTCGATAACCCTTGGGGCCGTAAGACGAAGAAAGGAAATGCGATTAAAATGTCGGCGATCCTCAATAGTGGTGTTTTTCCCGGCATGCAGGGAGGACCGCTGGAGCATGTGATCGCAGCTAAAGCAGTGGCCTTTGGAGAAGCATTGGACCCAAGTTTTAGAACCTATGGCCAGCAAGTCATCAAAAATGCCCAGGCGATGTCGACTGCTTTTATGGAAAAAGGTTACGAGATTATTTCCGGAGGAACGGATAACCACCTGATGCTAATTGATCTTCGCTCCAAAGGTGTCACTGGCAAACAAGCAGAAAACGCCTTGGTCAAAGCGGATATCACAATCAATAAGAACATGGTTCCATTTGATACGGACTCTCCTTTTGTCACTTCCGGTATCCGGATGGGTACTGCGGCAATTACTTCCCGGGGTTTCAAAGAAGCAGATTGTTTACGGGTGGTTGACTGGGTAGATGGAATTATCAATGAGGTTGACAATGAAGAATTAATCGAAACGACAAGAGGTGCGGTAAATAATTATATGGCAGATTTTCCTTTGTACCAAGAGATATCTGTGGTGTAGGGAAAATTTTCATATCCCCCTCTTCACGTCAAAGATAGTACGCCTGACAAAACTGAGTCGCCATGGATTAAAACATGGCGACTCAGTTTATTTTCAAACAGATCTCAGCTTTAATTGATCGTATCCTCAAAATTGATCCGGAGGAGGAAAGTCTAACAATCGTGAAAGCCCCTTCTCAACGAAATCCTAATTTAACTGTTGTATTCCAAAACGATCTATGTCTATTCGTCTAATTAATAAGGAAGAGCTGGAGCGTGACCGCTGGAATGGCTGTGTTCACTATGCCAACAATGGAAATATTTTCGGTTACAAGTGGTACCTTGATGCTATTGCCAAGGATTGGGATGCATTGGTAGAAGGCAATTATGAGTCGGTTCTCCCATTGATTTATAAGGAAAGAAAGGATAAAAAGCAGATGCACCGGCCAACGCTGATCCGAGAGGCTGGTATATATTCCGTTCACGTAGTATCGCCAGCCCGGATCAAAAATTTCCTCGCTGCGATTCCCGAGAATTATGAATCGGTGGAGATTCACTTTAATACAGGTACCTCTATCATTTCTCCGGAAGCACTACATCGTCGTGACCAAACCAATTATCATCTGCCTTTAATGGAACCTTATGAAGAGATCGCAGGGAATTACAGTAGTGATTTTCTTCGCAAACTAGATACTGCACAAAACCATGGGCTCCGGCCAACTGCTCTAAAACCGGAACGCATTGCAGATTTTTATCGCACGCACCAGCCTCATCATTCGGAAACAGAAATAGCCTTTCACGGTTTGCAACGCATCATGTATAATGCCTTACATCGTGGCTGGGGTTTTGGTACAGGCATTACGAATTCCCAGGGTGATTTACTAGCAGTAGATTTTTTCCTTTATAGCCACGGTCGGGTGATGAGCCTGGCGGCCGCGACTAGTCAACCCGGCATACAACAAGGTGCTCACGAATTATTATTGGACCTGCAAATCCGCAGTCATGCTGGCCGGCCAATTGTGCTGGATTACAACAGTACTTATCAAACAAAGGGATACCAACGACTGGCAGAAGCTATGGGAGCAAAATCGGTAGATTTTTATGCTTTGAAAAACAAGAAAGGAACGGAAAAGGCCTGGTGGCAGTTTTGGTAATTAAACCCAAGCTTTCAGAAAACAGCTGAGGAGGGCTTATTTTGACAAAAAATCAATGTTTCGTTTTAACCCTGCATACTTGGTCCGTTTGACGGGTGATTTTCGAAAGATTTCCTGAAAGACATCCTCCGTTATTTCCTCCCACTCTTTTCGCTTCATGGTTAACAATTTGGGATGTGGTTCGAATTCAGGTTCCTGGTGTGGTTGAGAAAATCGGTTCCAGGGACATACTTCCTGGCAAATATCACAACCAAACATCCAATTTTCCATTTTCCCCGAAAAGGCCTCCGGGATCGCTTCTTTTAATTCAATGGTGAGGTAAGAAATACATTTACTACCATCCAGAAAATATCCTTCCGGGCTGATTGCATCCGTTGGGCAGGCATCTATACACCGTCGACAGGTGCCGCAATAATCTTTCATGGGCCCGTCATAATCCAATTCCAGATCGATAATAAGTTCAGCGAGAAAAAAATAAGAACCCCGATGCGGATGGATCAACAGGGTATTTTTTCCCGTCCAACCATTTCCGGAGCGCACAGCCCAGTCGCGTTCCAGAACCGGGGCAGAATCTACAAAACAACGGCCCTGTACTTCGCCAATTTCGTTTTGTAGAAATTGCAGTAGACTTTTTAGTTTATGCTTAATAATAAAGTGATAATCTTTTCCATAGGCATATTTAGAAATTTTTGGTGCATCCGGGTCTGCTTGCTTTGCTTCCGTATAATAATTATATAACAGACTAACTACGGATTTGGCACCTGGCACTAATTTAGTAGGATCAACTCTTTTATCAAAGTGATTTGCCATGTAGGCCATCTTTCCGTGGGCCTTCTGGTTAAGCCAGGCTTCTAAGTGCCGGGCCTCCTCCTCCATCATCTCTGCTTTCGCCATCCCTACAAACTCGAAGCCTAAGCGATGAGCTTCGGCCCTGAGCAACTGGCTATGTTTAGTAGGTGACATTAATCAAGAATTTGTAACTTGGCAAATCGCAGCATGATCTTTTTATGTCCTTCCCCAACAGCCGGAAAATTTATCGTAGCGATACGATTGGCTTCGGAACCATCAATGCTGAGCACCTTTCCTTCGCCAAACTTCAAATGCAGCACCTTCATACCCGTCTGGATCAAATGACTGGCACTGGGCTCAAAATCTTTAGGGTCGATATTAAGTTGTACGGCAGGTTTGTTTTG
>CBDUIU010000031.1:0-13739 GCA_965367335.1 uncultured Saprospiraceae bacterium | reverse complement strand
TGATTAGTGACCTGAGCAATACTTTGTTTCCCTTTGGTAACTAATGTTTAGATGCAAAGAGGAAATGCTTTGGTGGGTAGATGCGTGGATTTTCAAAAAAAAGTTATGCTACCAATTCTTGGTAAGCAGAAGCATCCATTAATTCTTCCAGTTGAGCTGGGTCCGTCATCTCAATTTTAACGATCCATCCCTTGCCATAAGGATCTGTATTCACTAAGGTCGGATTATCTCCCTCGCTTTCATCCAGTTCACTATTAAATTCTAACACTTTACCCGATACAGGCATAAAAAGATCAGAAGTAGTTTTTACTGCTTCAACTGTCCCAAATACTTCGTCTTGTTCCAGCGTTTCATCAATAGTTTCTACTTCTACGTATACCAATTCATCTAATTCTTTTTGGGCAAAGTCAGTAATACCAACAACAACAATATTGTCAGCTTCAACACGTACCCATTCGTGTTCCTTAGTGTATTTTAAGTCGCTAGGAAAGTTCATGATAGTAATTTAACAAATGAAAAAAATAACGTTCGAAACTCTTTTATCTCACGCTGCCCAAAAATAATTTTTTTAAACAGGTTTTAGCCTAAAAAGTTAAATAATTATTTTTCACCCCTAACAAAAAACGTCTTAGTACTTAACCAAGACGTTTTTTTTATACGCTCTGCGATGAATTTAAACAATATTAATTCACCTTCATTTCTTTTTCCTGTTTTTTCAGGTACTCTTTCACCCAATCCGTTGTAACAGATTTCGGACGTTCAAGTGGAAAACCGAGTGCACGTGACCAACATAACGCAGACAGTACGCCTAATGCACGAGAAACACCAAACAAAACAGTATAAAAACTATATTCCGTTAATCCATAATGAACGAGAATTGCACCAGAGTGGGCATCAACATTAGGCCATGGATTCTTAACTTTACCTAAACCCATCAAGATTTTTGGTACAACATCAAAGCATTTCCAAACCACTTCCACTATATCTGAATTTTTAATATACTCCTCTGCGAAACGTTTCTGAGCGATAAACCGAGGATCAGGCTCACGTAACACTGCGTGACCATAGCCCGGGATTACTTTACCCTGATCCAACGTATCCTGCACGTATTTTTCTATCTGTTCTTTCGTAGGCCGGCGAGTACCTAGTTTGTCAATCATTTCAAAGACCCATTTGATCACCTCTTGGTTGGCCAGGCCATGCAAAGGACCTGCCAGCGCAGTCATTCCTCCTGCAAAAGACATATAAGCATCACTTAGTGTAGAGCCAACCAGGTGAGTAGCATGAGCAGAAGCATTACCTCCTTCGTGATCCGCATGAATTGTTAGATACAATCGCATTAAACTTTTAAAGTCTTTTCCTGGGATTCCTAACATGTGGGCAAAGTTTGCGCCCCAATCCAAAGACTCGTCGGGAGCAATGTGTTCTCCATTATGATAGGAACGGCGGTAGATATAAGCAGCTATCCGAGGTAACCGTGCGATCAAGTTCATGGTATCCTCGTAGGTAGGATCCCAATACTCTTGCTTATTTAGTCCTTCAGCATAACGGCGAGCAAAAACACTTTCTGATTGCATAGAAATGACTGCCGCACTAAACTGTGTCATAGGATGAGTATCCGGTGACAAGGCATCTAACATTTTAAAAGTATGATCAGGTACATGATTGCGTTTTTCCCATTCATCACTTAGCCACTGTACCTCCTCATTCGTTGGAATCTCACCAACTAACATTAACCAAAACAATCCTTCTGGTAACGGCTCCTTACCTCCTGGCACTTTGGGTAATTTATCCCTTAGCTCAGGTATGGAAAGCCCCCTAAAGCGGATTCCTTCAACAGGATCTAATTGGGAGGTCTCCCAAATTATGCTTTTGACGCCACGCATGCCACCAAATACTTGCTTGAGCATGACTTCATCAACTTTAAGATCTCCATGTTCTTTCAACATGAGTTTTATTTCGCTTCTGAGGGCTTCAGCTTTTTCCTGAAATTTCTTTTTTAACGGATCCATTAAGTAATATTGATTTTAGTCGGAAGTTGTAAAAAACTTATATTAATGTAACACTATCCCACAAGAGAGGTTTAGTAAAAACATATTTTAATATAAAAAGAGTTATGTGGCTTCAGTATTGAATTCTCACAAAAATACAATTTCAACTTGATTATCTTTGCCTTATTATAGCATTTCTAAAAAAAAGCTTTCATCGTGATTATTATTGATGATGTATTAATTAGCTTGGATATAACTGAAGAGCATTTCGTCTGCGATTTGAATGCGTGTAAAGGAGCCTGTTGCCATGAAGGAGATTTTGGGGCGCCGCTGGAAAAAGAGGAATTGAAAACAATGGAAACTATTTACTCCAAAGTTGAGCCTTTTTTAACGACTGAAGGAAAAAGGGTAATTGCGGAACAAGGCACACACACCTATTTTAAAGAAGAAGAAACAGAAGGTACTCCTCTGTTAGAAAACGGGGCCTGTGCCTATATGATCCACGACAATTTAGGATTTGCGCGCTGTGGTATCGAAGCCGCTTTTCTGGCTGGGGAAATAGATTTTCAAAAACCTATCTCTTGTCATTTGTACCCCATTCGGGTCACCATCGCACCAGAACAAAATTTCGAAGCCTTAAACTATAATCGGTGGTCTATCTGTGCTGCTGCATGTAAGAAGGGTAAAGACCTGCAAGTCCCTATCTATCAATTTGTAAAAGCAGCATTGATCCGAAAATATGGAGAAGACTTTTATACACAGCTCGATGCAGCCGCTCAGCATGTAAAGGATACTTGATCCTACTCGTTAATTTTTTGATTTTGTTACCCAAACCCGTTACCTTTGCACTGCTCAAAAAGCGACTCTCTTTATCTCTGCATCCTTTTTGAATCTTACAGGATTGATAATCAATAGATTACACCTCTTCAAATAACAGAAATATGAGGTTTCTTTTTGTTCATAAAATAAATAACTAATCAAAAATGGGTTAAAATATCGGTTTTTCGACCTAAAACGTAACCTACTCCCCTATAACAACCGTTTCTTTATCTAATCGAATTTTCAATCTAAAGTAAAATATAAGAACATAATGGCGCTAATTTCAAAAATCAGAAAAAATAGCTGGTTGATGATCATCATGGTAGGGTTGGGCCTAGGCGGCTTCATCATCATGGATATGGTTTCCGGTCAGCAAAGTATTTTTGGGTCTCAACGTATGTCGACACTCGGTGAAGTCAATGGCCGTAAAATTGACATGGGTGAGTTCAATCGAGCTGAATCTATCCTTTATAATAACTCTGGCTCTGACATTTACTCTCGTCGTAAGCAGTTATGGGATTTTATGGTGGAAAAAGAGATCGTGCTTAATGAAGCTGAGGACCTTGGTTTGACTGTTTCTAAAGAAGAGCTGGTTGAATTGCAATTTGGCATCAATCCACATCCAATTATCCAGGAACGTTTCCGGGACCCCAACACGGGTCGTTTGAACCGCGAACAGCTGATGCAGTTTAAAACGCAGATTGACAATGGTCAATTGGCACAAGATCCCAACCTTGGTCCATTTTGGGCATACCAAGAGCAAGAGATCATCAAAGAGCGAATCCAGGAAAAATTTGTTACCATGGCGACACAAGCCATATATGTTCCTACCTGGATGGCAGAAATGAACTTTGTTGACCAAAACCTAAAAGTAGATTTTGCTTTTGTTAAAGTGCCTTTTGATGAGGTAGACAATTCAGCGATAGAAGTTACAGATGCTGATCTGGAGAATTATCTGAAGGAAAATAAAAAGAAGTATGTCGAAAAAGTTGAGGTACGAAAAGTAGATTATGTCACTTTTGATGTACTCCCAACTGCTGCTGATTCTGCCGCCATTTATACCGCTTTAGATACCTTAAAGCCAAAATTCGAAAATACAGAAAATGACTCTCTTTTTGTGCTCTATAATAATGGCAGTTTTGACCCAGCCTTTGTTACTAAAGATTTCCTCCCTACACCAATCAGAGAAGAGGTAGCAAATATGGAGGTAGGTACTGTATATGGTCCTTTTGTTGACAATCGCAGGTATATCTTAGCAAAATTAGTCGATCGCAAAATCATTCCTGATTCAGTTCGCTCCCGGCACATTCTGTTACAGGCACAAGATCCACAAGGATATCTGGCAGCTCAGGTGAAATTAGATAGTCTTAAAAGTTTAATCGAAGCAGGTACCAATACCTTTGACGAATTAGCACGCGAGTTTAGCCAGGGTCCATCTTCAACTGATGGTGGAGATCTCGGTTTTGCAGCAAGAAATGCGATGGTAAAACCTTTTAATGATCTGATTTTCTTCCAGGCCGAAAAAGAAGAATTGAATATCGTGGCTACACAATTTGGCTTACACCTGGTAGAAGTTACGGATAAGAAATTCATCAACAACGAGGAAGGGGTGCAAATGGCTTTTGTCAGTTTGCCAATTATCCCTAGTGAAGATACACAGAAAGATATTTATGCTACAGTGCTGGAGTTTGTTGCACAAAATCGCGATTTGGCAAGCCTGTCGAAAAGTGCTGCAAATAATGATAATTTGGAGATACAAACTTCTCCACCTTTAAAACAGAATGACTTCCGTGTAGGAGTATTACCTCCGAGTAATTCCTCTCGAGATCTCGTCAAATGGGCTTTCTCTTCAGAAGCAGAAGTGACTAAAGTATCTCCTGCAATTTATATTTTCCAAGACCCTGTTGAGCTTTTTGAAAGCCAATATGTGGTAGCTGGACTAAAGAGTATTCGCCGGGCGGGTAATGTTAATGTAGCTGAAATACGTGAGGAAATTCAACCGGTGGTGATGAATATTAAGAAAGGAGAAATTCTCAAGGGAAAAATATCTGGAAATGATTTAAGTGCTATCGCTAACCAGTTTTCTACCAAAGTAGATACTGCCAGGGCCGTTCCATTTGGTACCTTTAACATTCAGAACATGGGTAATGAGCCCAAAGCTGTAGCTACTGCATTCAATCTTAACAATGGAGAAGTTAGTCAACCTGTTGTAGGCGAAAATGGTGTTTATGTTATCAAAATGCTTAATAAACCTCAAGCTCCTCCTACCAGAAATATCCCTGCGATGAGGAAGTTGATGACTGGTTCCAGTAAGAACGCGATCGCTTCGAGGTTAATCTCCTCTATGATCAGTGATGCAGAGATTGAAGACTATAGATCTACATTCTATTAAATGGAAAATTTAATGTGATAGAAAAACCCTTTCCACTTCAGGTAAAGGGTTTTTCTACATAAGGGAATACCGTATAATAAAAAAATTCTCCCTTTGTTTTGTACACTTCTTTACAACATTTCACCGTCAATCTTCGTAAAAGGAAGTATCTTTGTATGCTTAGTATTATATATATATTATTAGTTATATAATTGACTGCACGCTATTCATAACACAATTAAACCTTCAAATCATGAACATTGCTGTTGTAGGTACAGGATATGTTGGACTTGTAACCGGAACCTGCTTTGCCGAAACAGGTAATACTGTCACCTGCGTTGATATTGATGCGGCTAAGGTAGAGCGGATGCAAAACGGGGAAGTACCTATTTTTGAACCTGGCCTTGAACTACTTTTCGAAAGGAATACCCGCCAAGGTCGGTTGACCTTCACTACTAATCTTGCCGAAGCGATTAAAGATGCTCGCATTATCTTCTTAGCGCTTCCTACTCCTCCAGGAGAAGATGGCTCTGCTGATCTCTCCTACGTATTAGGGGTAGCCTCTCAGCTCTCTCATCTGATTGAAGATTACAAAGTCATTGTAGATAAAAGTACCGTGCCCGTAGGAACTGCTGAACGAGTACATGAAGCTATTGCCAAAGGCATTAGCGAAGATTTATTCGATGTCGTATCAAATCCTGAATTTCTTAGAGAAGGCGTGGCTGTTGATGACTTTATGAAGCCCGATCGTGTTGTTATCGGCACAACTTCTGAAAGAGCTCGCGAGACGATGCGGCAGCTTTATGAACCCTTTGTTCGGCAAGGAAATCCAGTCATTTTTATGGATGAGCGTTCCGCTGAAATGACAAAATATGCCGCTAACTCTTACCTGGCTACCCGTATTTCTTTCATGAATGAGATTGCGAATTTATGTGAAAAAGTCGGTGCTAATGTTGACATGGTCCGCAAAGGAATGGGTAGCGATACTAGAATCGGCAAACGTTTTCTTTTTCCCGGCGTAGGCTATGGTGGTAGCTGTTTTCCTAAAGACGTGCAGGCCTTGCACAAGACAGCGAATGAATACGATTATGAATTTAAAATTCTCGATTCTGTCATGAATGTCAACCAAATCCAGAAGTTTGTGTTGGCGAAAAAAATGAAACGCTATTTTGGCGATAATGTAAAATGTACTAAGATTGCTGTGTGGGGATTAGCTTTCAAACCTAATACAGATGATATCCGTGAGGCTCCGGCATTATACATTATTCAGGAGTTAATAGATGCAGGCGCTGAAATAACAGTTTTTGACCCAGAGGCCATGGAAAATGTAAAAACAATCTTTGGTGATAAAATCAGTTACGCAGAGAACCAATACGATACCCTGGAAGGAGCTCATGCCTTAGCTATCATTACAGAATGGTCCGTATTCCGTACTCCTGATTTTGATAAAATGGAAAAATTACTAAATGATAAGGTAATCTTTGACGGTCGAAACTTGTATGACCTGGAACAGATGCGCAAAGCAGGTTACCACTATGAAAGTATTGGCCGTAGTATAGTTAAACACCCGATAAGTGTGTCGCACAATGGTCAAAGTCATTAAGTAATAAAATGGAGACTAAATCGTATATACCCTAGTCTCTATTTTTGCGTTATATTTACGTTACCGAAAGAGGTTTGTCTTCATTGATAAACCTCTTTTTGGTTTGGCAATTTATCCATAAAAATTAAGTATTATGATTCGTTTCGCATTCTTCATTTTGGTAACTATCTGTCTGGGAACTGCTTGTGGGAATGGTTTAGTGCAAGTTGAACAAGAAGATGAATATGGCAACATTATCAAATACACAAAAAACCCGGAAACGAATGCCGTTCAAGGTACCTGGGTTCGTTATAGTCCGGAGAAGAAAAAACTGGAAGAAGCTGAATATAATGGAGGTACATTAAATGGTAAACGGACATTGTACTACGACAATGGTCAACCAGAAATTATTGAGACTTATGTTAATGGCACCTTTGAAGGTTCGTATCAACTTTTCCACGAAAACGGTCAACTCAAACAGGAAGGAGACTATAAAAACGGAGAAACCGTGGGTGAATGGAAAGGATACTATCCAAACGGCCAACTCAAGGAAGTTGTGACATTTTCTAAAAACTTAGAAAATGGTCCATTTACGGAATACTATGAGAATGGTAACTTAAAAACGGAGGGCAACTATCTGGAAGGAGATAATGAGGATGGGGAATTAAAAGAGTATGACGAGACCGGTACATTAATCAAGAAGAAAGAATGTAAAAAAGGAGTTTGCAAGACCATCTGGGAAAAAGAAATAAACGATGATTAACCTTTATCGAATAAGGACATTATCTACTGGGCTGTCCAATGGTTTTATCTTTCGCTCCTCATCTTAAAAAGTAAATCTATGCGCAAATTTTGTTTACAGCTCTTTTTAATTTTAATTTTTGCCTCATCCGCTAATGCACAATTTGGTGGCCGTCATGCATATGAATTTCTGCGCCTTCCCGTCTCTGCTCGCATTACTGGTTTGGGCGAAAAAATGATTACCATAAAAGACAGCGATCTCAATTTTGCCTTTGCCAACCCTGCCGTCCTTAATTCATCTATGCACAATGCACTGAGTTTTAATCATAGCTTCCACCTTGGCGGTATTGGTCATGGATTCGTAGGCTATGCCCGAAAGGTAGAAGCTTGGAATACTATGGTACAGGGGGGCATTCAATATGTCAGTTACGGCACATTTGATGAGACTAATGAATTTGGAGAGATTACGGGTGAATTTAAAGCCAATGAATACGCCATTCAACTAGGGGCTTCTCATCAACTTTATGACAAACTCAGTGTCGGTGCAAACTTAAAAGTCATCACCTCGCAGCTGGCGTCTTATAATAGCTTTGGTCTAGCAGTTGACCTTGGTGCTCACTATCAGGACACTTCAGGTCGGTTTAGTGTTGCCTTGGTTTTGAAAAATGCCGGAGCGCAACTCAGTACCTATGCGGACGAACGTGAATCGCTTCCTTTCGAAATTCAGCTGGGCATATCCCAACGACTAAAACACCTGCCTTTCCGGATCTCCATCATTGGCCACCACCTGGAGCGCAGCAATCTATTATACGATAATCCCACCAACGAAGAGAGTACCCCTTTCTTTGGTAGTGATCAAGGTAGTGAAGACAGTGCACTGAGTGACTTTGTAGATAATTTCTTTCGTCATATTATTGTTTCCGGTGAGTTTCTGTTTGGTAAAAAAGAAAACTTCCGGGTAGGCGTTGCTTACAATCATTTTCGCCGACAAGATCTGAGCGTACGAAATTTTAGAAGCCTAGCTGGGTTTTCAATGGGAGTAGGGTTAAAAATAAAACGCTTCCGAATAGATTATGGCCATGGTTTTTACCATCTGGCGGGAGGCTCTAATCACCTGAGTATTTCTACGAATCTGAATGAATTTATAAGACGGGAAATGTGAGTTGGGTTTTGTGTGGCCTACTAGCCAATAGGGTTGGCGTTTGTTTCATTCACCTCATAAACAATAATTCTTTTCCAGACAAAATTGTCAAGAATATGACTTTGTCTTAAAAAATGGAAATTAAACTTTATTACTAAACTACACTCCCACCATCAATTCCTCCCTCACGCCATCCAGCAAGGCTTTTGCTTTCGATAGTGAGGCCACACCATCCTTGATTAAAATAAAGTGACGAATGGTCTTTTTAAACTTCCAGCCCGTTGTCTCACCTTTTGTAGCAACGTAACGAAGGAAGTCCTGGAAAATTTCACTTTCGTAAAAATTGGATTGCGGGTCACTAACAAAGAAACAACGTAACTTCCGGTGCTTCAGTGTAAGTCGTTCAAATCCCAGTTTTTTACATATCCAGCGGAGTCGGAGTGCGTCAAATAACTCTAACGTAGATTGGGGAAGTTTGCCAAAACGATCTTCCAAACGCTTAGCGAATTTTTCAATGCCCGCTTCGTCCTTAATACCATCAAGTTCTGTGTAGAGGTTGAGCCGTTCCTGAATATTTTCAATATAGTCATCCGGCAATAACATCTCAATGTCAGAATCAATTTCAACATCGCGAACATAGTCTCGATCTTTACCGAGTTCTTCTTTGAAAAGATCTTCGAATTCGTTTTCTTTTAATTCCTGTATCGCTTCTTCTAAAATTTTCTGATACGTCTCATAGCCAATGTCAGAAATAAAGCCACTCTGTTCTCCTCCTAACAAATTACCTGCACCCCGGATATCCAAGTCTTTCATCGCAATATTAAAACCACTTCCAAGGTCTGAAAACTCTTCTAACGTTTGTAGGCGTTTGCGCGCATCCGTCGTCAATGTCGACATAGGTGGACTGAACAAATAACAAAACGCTTTCTTATTTGACCGACCGACACGGCCACGCAGCTGATGTAAATCACTCATCCCAAACTGATGAGCATTATTAATAATCATCGTATTCGCATTCGGGATATCAAGCCCTGTCTCAATAATATTAGTACAAACGAGAACATCAAAGCGATAGTCAATAAAGTCCAATAAAGTTTTTTCCAGGGTCTTGGCTTCCATCTGCCCATGAGCAGAAGCGATCTCCACATCCGGGCAAAGCCGCCGGAGCATCGCGGTGATATCGGGCAAGGATTTCACACGGTTATGCACAAAGAAAACCTGGCCGCCACGATTGACTTCGTAGTAAATCGATTCACGAATAACATCATCGTTAAAGACGCGCACTTCGGTATGAATAGGCTGCCGATTGGGGGGTGGCGTTCGTATAACACTTAAGTCTCGGGCAGCCATCAAAGAGAATTGTAAGGTTCGTGGGATTGGCGTTGCCGTCAGCGTCAGCGTATCTACGTTAATTTTAAGACCACGTAATTTTTCTTTAGCGGCCACTCCAAATTTTTGTTCTTCATCAATCACTAATAATCCTAAGTCTTTAAACCCAATTGCCTTGTTCAGCAAACCATGTGTCCCAATAATGATATCAATTTTTCCGGCTTTTAATTTTTCAAAGATTTCTTTCTTCTCTTTCGTTGAACGAAAGCGGTTAATATAATCCACCGTCACCCCAAATTCTTTAAGACGATCATTGAAGGTCTTGAAGTGTTGCAGCGCCAAAATCGTTGTTGGTACCAATATCGCTACCTGCTTCCCATTGACCGCCGCTTTAAATGCTGCTCGGACTGCAATCTCCGTTTTCCCAAAACCTACATCACCACAGATCAACCTATCCATCGGATGTTGTTTTTCCATATCCGACTTTACATCAATCGTAGATTGAAGTTGATCGGGTGTGTCTTCATAAATAAAGGAGGCTTCGAGTTCATTTTGCAAATAGCCATCAGGAGGGAAAGCAAATCCTTTTGAAGCTTTTCGTTTTGCGTAGAGCTTAATCAACTCCTTGGCAATATCTTTAACCTTGCGTTTCGTTTTGCGCTTGAGGTTTTCCCAGGCGTCAGAACCAATCTTACTCAGCTTTGGTGGTGTACCGTCTTTCCCAACAAATTTTGAAATCTTATGCAGAGAGTTGATGCTGACATACAGTACATCATTGTTTTTGTAAATCAAGCGTACAGATTCCTGTATCCGGCCATTAATGTCTAATTTTTCCAGACCGGAATACCGCCCGACACCATGGTCCATGTGTGTAACAAAATCACCAGTGGTTAATTCCCTCAACATCCGCATATTCATCGCTGCCGTCTTGGTAAAACCTTGCTTGAGTTTATATCGATGGAAGCGCTCAAAAATTTGATGATCGGTATACACCGCTACTTTCAAGTCAGGATCGATGAACCCTTGGTGAATCGCTTTAAGGATGGGATGAAAATCTACATTTGCTTTGAGGTCTTCAAAAATAGCGTAGAAACGTTCAACTTGTTTCGGGTTGTCGGTAAAGAGGTAATTGGTAAAACCAGCCTTGGTATTTTTATTCAAGTCTTCAATCAATAGGGAAAAATTACGATTGAAGGAAGGCTGTGGTTTGGCAGTAAAATCAATTTTATGATCTATTGCAAATATCGCTTCACGGTGGTCAAAAAGAACTGTAGAAAATACTTTAAGGCTGTCAACGACTTGGTTGGGATAGAGAAAGGCCCGATCACGAAGCACCTCAGCCAATTCGCTTTCGTCCATTGCCGATACTTTGTTAGCATATTTACCTGCTTCTTCAAAACAAAACTGAAGACGATCCAGCATATGCTGAAAATCCTTTAACCATACAACAGTGTTTTGCGGTAATACTTCAAACAGTGGAACTTTTTGTTTCTGAGAAAATCGTGTGTTGATATTTGGGACAATAGAAACTCGTTTGATATTTTGCCGGGAGAGTTGAGTCGTAGGGTCGAATGTCCTTATACTCTCTACCTCATCATCAAACAGTTCGATCCGATATGGCCATTCATTCCCGTAAGAAAAAATGTCAATGATCCCTCCTCGAATAGAAAACTGACCGGGTTCATAAACAAAATCCACTCGCTTAAATCCATATTCAACTAAAACACCAATAAGAAAATCAACATCCAACTGCTCCTCCATTTCAATTTGAATACGCGCCTTATTCAACTCCGCAGGTGCCACTACCATTTCAAATATAGCTTCTGGATAGCTAACCAGGATTTCTGTTTTCATCTTGGAGGAGGTGATCCTGTTAATTGCCTCAGTTCGCTGAAGCACATTATTAGAATCTAGTCGCTCGTATGCAGCCGGCCGTTTAAAGGAATCCGGAAAAAAAAGAACTTGTCTTTTCTCTAGTAGATTTGCAAGATTGTTTTGGAGGTAGGCCGCTTCTTCCTTATCGGTAGCAATAATGAGTAAGGGACGTGGATCTGCAAGATGAGTTCCTGCCAGGACAAAGGAATCCAGCGCACCGACTAGCCCAGTAATTTGTAAACGGGTCGGTGTGGATTGCTGCAAATACCGGACTGTCTGTTGGACGCGCTGATCATCGCGATAAGCCGCCAATAACCTCGTTAAATTCTCCACGGGCGTAAAAGTAAGGATTTATTTTTACCTTGGTATTTTGTTTTCTTAAGAATAAACTCAACAAGCTTGAGCAAGCTAATGTTCATATGCACCTTAATATTGAAATAAAAGCACGCAATACGAACCCCGCGTTAATTCAACAAATCCTGGAAAAAAACGGGGCTGAATTTAAAGGTATTGATCATCAGGTTGATACTTACTTTCAAGTGCCTAACGGTCGATTGAAACTACGAGAGGGAAATATTGAGAATGCATTAATTCACTACCAACGTACAGATCAGTCCGGACCAAAGCGCTCGGATGTCATCTTATACACAGCTCCCGCAAATCCCGATCTAAAAGCAGCATTGGCAGCAGCAGTTGGCGTCAAGGTCATTGTTGATAAAGAACGAGCTATTTATTTTATTGACAACGTGAAATTTCATATTGACAACGTGAAAGGCCTGGGCAGTTTCATAGAAATTGAAGCAATTGATACAAAGGGAAACAGAGATGCAACTGCCCTACAAAACCAATGCGAAAAGTATATGACCTTGTTTGGAATTCAGCAGGAAGACTTGATAGAGGTATCCTATAGCGACCTAATTAGCCTAAGCAGTTCACGGAATTAAACTACTTAACTCCCATTCAGATATAATATAAACTCAACCTTAACAGACTTCATTCGTGTACCATCCCTTTTACCCAGCAAAACTCTTGCTTTTCGGTGAATATATTATCATCAACGGAGCAGCGGCTCTAGCCGTACCATTGGATCTGTATGGTGGCTATTGGCAACAAACGGATGACCCACAGGAACGGCTAAGGCGGCAGCATCGCTTGGTAGCATTTGGTCAATATCTAGAAAAAAATACCACAGGATTTGATCCTTTCGCTAATTTTGATCACGCTTATTATCAACAAGCCTTAACAGAAGGATGGTTTTTTAACTCTGACATTCCAACGGGTTATGGCTTAGGTAGCTCGGGAGCATTATGTGCAGCAGTATATGACCGTTTTTTTACCCATAAAAATTTAGGAAGCAATGATTCGGATCGAAGAGCCCTTAAACTGTTGTTTAGTAGAATGGAAGATTTCTTTCACGGTTTGAGCTCCGGAATTGACCCTTTAGTATGTTATTTACAAAAAGCCGTTGTCATTAAAAAGGAGCAATTAGAGATTGTACAGCTCCCTCCTATGCAGAAGGCGCATTTTTTTCTACTAGATACCGGGAATAGACGTTCAACGGGCCCTTTGGTCGAGATCTATATAAAAAGATGCGAAGACCAAAGCTATACTGACCTATTGGATAAGCAGTTAATCCCAGCAAATGAACTGGCTATTCAGGCAAGGGTTACAGGTAATGAAAAGATGCTATGGGAGGCCTTTCGACAGATTAGCCGTTTTCAGCTAGATCATTTTAAGGATATGATTCCAGGATATTTATGTGCAGCCTGGCAACGAGGTATTTCCGATAGCTTATATCACTTGAAGTTATGTGGGGCTGGTGGTGGAGGATTTATGTTGGGTATAACCTGGGAACGGGAAGAATGTGAGAAAGTCTTGGGAGATTGGAGG
>CBDUIU010000030.1:0-13747 GCA_965367335.1 uncultured Saprospiraceae bacterium | reverse complement strand
ATCAAACCCTCCTTCAACATTATATTCTGTCAACTCATTATTATTTTCTATTTTTCTAAATCGGACATTATTGTGATAGCCATACTGCATGATAGAAGCAGTAGGATTTTCTTTAGTCTGGCAACCCTTAGATTCATCTCCTAAACCGTATAAATAATGTCCCAACTCATGCAGCATTAAGCCGGGAGAGTAGATGTGATCTATTGAATAATTGATTGACCCTGACCCCCAAACTCGACCATTAACCTTTGTATTTCTATCTATCCCTGTAATCAAAATATCTACATCACTTGTCTCTCCTTCTATTATATTGATTTCAGCTAGTTTATGCTGCCCATAAGTTGCCCGTTCAAGTATCAGTGATACAATGGGAAAGAACGTTTTTATCAAATAACTTTTTACGTTATTTAATAGGTCCTTATCACTTAATTCTTTTTTGACATTTTTATCCGTTAGCATCGTTTTGACCTCTTCATCGAATGCTACGGATAATTTGAATTCTCCTTTTTTATTATCAAATTTTGTAGGTTTTTCTTCACTCAATTGACCCTTTTTAGTTGGGAGGGTGGCTTTTGTAATACTATTCATTTGTTTTTAGTTTTTAATTTAGAAATGTTATTACATTGATCTAATTATCTTTTCCTCGCGACAAATTACTTCTTACATACTCCAGTCACAACTCCCAATACTGGGAGCCTATTCGTTTTTAATAAAAAATCAGCGATGCAGTTACACTGTTAGATATACGAACTCATACCATACTACAGTACAGCAAACATACATAACACTGTAGTTACATAAAATAGAAGTTTTTGAAAATTTGTTTAGGTAAACTATTCTTAGAAACCAACCGCCTCTTTGAACCGCTTAAAACCATTGGGCATAGTAATAAAGCCGGGAGATCTACCCGGTTCAATCGTGATTTACATTTTGATTTGACGTCGTTACAGCAGTTTCATAGGATGCCAGTCGCGCTGGTAGATGTGGTTTCCGGAAGGTATTCAGCTCATCCCCATATGGTAAAATAGATGTTACTCGTCATACCTCGTTGGAGGTGATCCATACTCCGGGATTGTCTCCAATCTATGCTCCGAGACTAATAGCCTGACCTGGCGATCCTGAATAAGCGAAAAGGGATAACATCCTGCTGGCCGGGACTCTCCAAAATAAGATCGGAACTAAAGTAGATATTAAGTTGTGGCTGAGTTTTCCTGCAATGGATATTTCTTCCGCTAGCGAGGGAAGTTTGCAGGCTAAGGAATTAAAGTTTTTTAAATTTTGGTGAATGGTCGCAGGTAGGATACGAAGTACACCTTGTGATGTACCCAGTATTTTAAAAAAAGGTATGCTCTTGAAGATCAGCATGGTTTAGGGGCTACTTATAATCGTCTTAAGTTAATCTTTTTTATTGAAAAATAAAAGAAAGTACGGATAAACATGTACGGTTGAGAGATGTAATTCCTTGAAAAGATGCTTGCCAATAAGCTAGAATTGGCTTACGTCCGACGAGAAAAGGCCTCGTTTTAAAGTACTTTTGTTATAACAGAACATAAAAAAACCTCAATAATCTATGATTATCAAGGCTTTTTTTGTTGACCCACTAGGACTCGAACCTAGAATGGCTGGACCAAAACCAGCTGTGTTGCCAATTACACCATGGGTCAATCCTCGTTTCGGAACGCAAATATAGGTCATTTTCCCAATTATGTAAAGGGGCACGCTAAAAAATTTACTTTTCTATGTGATCTTTGGCCTTTTCCAAAGTTTGCAACAAATGTTCATCGTTTAGGATATCATATAAAATTTCATGATAAAGCGGCAATGATGGTAAATTATTATGCCCGCCTTCGTAGATTGGAAAAAGATAAGTCGGCGCCTTTGCTTGTTTAAGCAGTTTCTCGCTATCCGAAAAAGGGATCAGCCGATCTTTGGTTCCGTGAATAAAAAATATGGGACAATTGACCTTTTTGATGAATTGGTCCGAACGAATTTGGTATCGCAGTAATAACTTAACAGGGAACCACCAACCATAGCGGCGTACTTGTTTTAAAAAACTGTAATAGGGAGAATCAAGTATCAGCATCCGGGGACGATTCCATGACGCAACCCGTGTCGCGATCCCACTTCCTAAGGATCTGCCATAAATAATGATTTGATCTTCCGGATAGTGATTAGCTAGCCATTTATAGACATGCTGTGCATCATTATATAGGATATTCTCCGTGCGTTTACCCGTGCTTTTGCCAAATCCTCGATAATCAATTACAAAAAAGTCGTAGCCTTTTCCAATAAAATCACGAGCAAACTTCCCCCAACCTTTGATGCTACGAGAGTTTCCTTTGAAATAAAAAACAACGCCTTTTGTATTGGGAACTTTGAATAGCAGACCATTGATCGTACCTCCATCTTCCATATCAAAATCAATTTCTTCAAATGGGAAAGGATAATGATAACGGAAATACTTAGGTAACTTTTCCGGACGAAAAAAAAATAGATCCTGACCGAAGTAGAATACTAAGCATAAAGCAATGTAGATAAAGAGGAGCCAAAGACCTATTTGAGGTAGCCATTCCATATGGATACAAAATAGGTATTTTCTATCTACCGGATAAAATACCTGTTAAAAATTATTGTCATTTGGTAGAAAACAGGTATGATATGCTGACTTTTTCATTTCAGCATCCCATACCTGCCTTAGATTTGCTTAAAAGCTATCCTGCTACGGCTACGGCTACTTGTTTTGGTTTAGTAGCTGTTGGCTGTGAGACTATTTCCTTTTTCTTAATTGAAATAGCAACCTCTCCAACCTTCACTTTCGTTTTACGGCCAGTAGGGCGTGCACGACGTTTCGTATTATCCAAATGCGCTTTAGCCTGAGGTGATTGCAATAAATTGAAAAGGATTTCTTTCGCACGGAATAGTTGTGCCTTTACTGTTCCCAATGGGATATCCAGCTCTTGAGCAATTTCCTCATAGCTTAATTCTTCGAAGAATCGAAGTTCGATCATTAAGCGATACTTTAAGCTCAGTTTTTCCAACATGGTCCGCATTAATTTTAGTCGCTGTTGGCGAATAAAACTTTCCTCTGGATTGAGAGCTGTAGACTTAATGTTACTGGAATAATCGTGATCTCCATCTGGCTCGATGGGGTCATCGATTGAGAGTAAGTGCAAACGCTTTTTGCGAATGTGGTCGATACAGTTATTAATGGCAATCTTGAATAGCCAGGTACTGAAAGCATAGCGTGGTGCATAACTCGGCAGCTTGTTAAAAGCTTTACCGAAAGCTTCCAGTGTTAGATCATCAGCATCTTCGCGATTGTTAACCATTTTGAGCATCATGTGGTAAATTGAGCTCTTGTAGCGGTCCATGAGAATGGCGTAGGCCTTTTGCTTACCGTCGATCGCCTGCAGCACGAGATCATAGTCTTCTTGTGCCCGCGGGGAGAGGTTGGGATGAGATTTTTGTACAGTTACTTCCATTGATACGTTTTTCCTATCACTAATGCTGGTGTAAAAATTAGATAATGAAAAACGAAGATGGCGTCCAGAAGGGGTATGTAGGAGAGCAAGTCTTGCTCATCAAGCTGCTTCAAGATCCGCCGGTACATCATTAATATTACCGTCATTCTCACCAGGTATAATAAAGCCACAAAAAATGTGCTAAATTTTAATATGATTAGCACTATCCCTCCGAAGTAGTGTAAAAAATGACTCATTGATAGTAACCCTAATGCCAGTTGGTGTTGCAGTTTATAGTGTTTTCCTGTAGTGTAGTGTCTGCTTTTCTGTCGATAAAATTGTTTCCATGATGCAGCTGGCGGAGAATAAACAAATGTGTTTTTATTTAACACAATTGAAGTATTGCTGTTATTCGCAATTTGATTAATAAATAAATCATCATCTCCAGAAGCTATATTTTGGTGTTTCGTAAAACCATTAACTTTCTGAAATAATGATTTGTGATAGATCAAATTACGACCTACGCCCATATAGGGCTTTCCGCAAAGTGCAAAAGAAAGATATTGCACTGCCGTGTAAACAGTTTCAAAACGGATGAAGCGATTCAACCATCCTGGCTGTTTTACGTATGGTGCATACCCCAGACCAATCTTAATCGACCCTGCAATCTTGCTTTGCATTAAGTGTAACCAGTCATTACTTGCTGGCTGGCAATCGGCGTCCGTATGTAAAAGAACGTCGTGTTTCGCAGTGTGTATCCCTTGACTAAGGGCTTGCTTTTTTCCGGGCATTCCCGGTTGCTTATGCCTATTTAGCACGTGCAAGATAGGGTGTTTTATGGCAAAATTCAATAATACATCCGCTGTCCTATCGTTAGAATCATCATTAACGACAATTAACTCAAAGGAACGGTAGTTTTGATTTAGGATGCGGGGTAAATTTTCTTTAAGATTTTCTTCTTCATTTCTTGCACATATGATTACAGACACCTTGTGCGCTTTTGTTGTATTCGATATTGGTTCCTTATATTTTGCTAAAGAACGAAAAACAAACAACCAATATAACAATTGAATTACAGTTGCTCCGACAAAGAGATATAATATAATGATTGGCACAAATTCAAAAGAAAACATAGTTAATGATACTTTCATTTGCTGGTAGATAGCAAATGATGATCTCTACCATAAGCGAATAAGACTTTTGCCAAAGTATCAAAATTATTTGTTTCTAAAAGTAGATGTTCCTCCATTAGAAAATTTAGACAGCTGGTCTCTTTGTCATAATCTTCAAATAATTTTTGAATCATCACATAAGCATCATCAAGGCGAAATACTTCTTTAATTTGATAGACTTTTTCGAACAGATTATATTCTACAATCAATTGAAAGGAGTTGGGATTATCCGGGTAAATGTTTAAGAAGAGAGGAGAACGAATAAAGTTGTCGTCTGCTACCCCAAATAGTTTTTTATCGTACAAAGGATATAGTGTGCGTTTAACCGGAAATTTGTTGTTATTTAAGAATTCGAAAAGGTCTGCTAGCTTGTTTTTTAATACACTCGAAAACAAATGTTCTTCGCCTAACTGATCGTAAGGTAACCATTCATTAATTTGAGCATCAAAAAACTCTACCTCCCCAATTCGTAATTTGTAATCAAACCTTTCATATCCTGGTACCACATATCCCGGGTAATAAAAGTCAATTTGATTTTCCTGGGCAAAATGAATTTCCATTAGCATGGTATAAAAACCTAAGCTGTGGGAACCATAGTCAGGATCAAAGAGTCCCATTATACTAGCCATACTGTTTTTTCCTAAATCAAAAAAACTGGCTGCCACTAGCTGATCATCATCATAGACACAAAACTCGTAAGTATTATAGATATTACCCCGTGCATCTCCATGCAGTGATTCTCGGAGAGTTCGTGTTACATAGCCTTCAAAACGGCTGCGGTGAATCCGATACAACCTTTCTTTTTCCTGATCAAAAACTGCTCGGCGAAAAACAGTTCTAAATCGTTTGTTATTGCGGTTGATAATTTTACGGAGACTTTTCCGAAAGGTATATTCTTGAAGATTCAGTCTAGTCCAAATTGCGGTGTACAAACTATTTTTAAAGTTCAGAAAATGACAAGTAAATATAGTTTGCCCCATACGAAACCAGCCCCTCGCCAAGTAGCGATCTAACAACTGGGGTGGCATAAGTTTAGGATGATGGACTTGCGTAAACATAGAAACAGCAAAATACGGTCTTTTTTAGGATTGAAACAACACGTTTGGCTATTAATAATAAGGTTCTTATACAAAAATATATAAGAACCTTAATTAGTCGGATAGGTTCAATAAAAAAGGTAGCCTTTTTGAGGCTACCTTTTCATACGATCTTGTTAATCTATCTGGTCACTATTCAGTGTATTCTACAACCTTGCTTTTACCTCATCATAGATATCCATAGTCTCATCTGCATAAAGTAGAACTCCTTGATCAAAAACCATCGTCATCCCTTTTTCTTTAGCTACAGCATTAATGGCATCATTGACTTTTTTCAATATCGGTTCGAGCAGTTCCTGTCTTTTCTTTTGAATTTCCGATACCATCTCTTGTTCCATTTTTGCAATTTCCTTTTGTCTTTCTTCTAATTTTTTACTTTCTTCTTCTTGTTGCTTTGGAGACAATAAGCCCTTTTGCACCTTCTCTTGTATCTGAGTGAAGTCTTGTTGTAAAGATTGTACCTTAGTTTGACCTCTCTTTTGATACTGTTTTTGCAAAACTTCCAAGTTACTATCCATTTCTTTTACTTCAGGCATTTCTGCTAAAATACGTTGTGAATTCACATATCCAAACTGTTGTGCCTGGGCTACAATTGTCATGGAAAGCATAATAAATACCAGACAACTAATTTGTGCAACCTTCTTCATAATTCAAAATTTATTTTTTCTATTTAATTAATTCATTAAGCACTATTATAAAAGTCGTAAAATTACGGCTTTTATAGCTTTTTTCCTGGCAGGGAAAAATTAAAACCCAAGTATTTTTAATATATCATTGGTTTTATCATAGCGGTCACTTGCGAAAATCATCCCCGCATTACTGCCTTTATCAAAAACGTAATCAAAGCCTTTATCGCTGGCAAACTCCTCAATTGCTTTGTACACTTTGTCTTGAATAGGGCGTACGAGCTCTTGTCGTTTTTTGAACAACTCTCCTTCAGGGCCAAATTTATTCTTCTGCATCTCACGTACTTCTTTTTCTTTGTCTTCGATTTCCTCTTGTTTTTGTCTACGCGTCTCTTCACTCATTAATACCTGTTCAGCTTGATATCTATTATACATACCCTTAATTTTATCATATTCTTCCGCAACTTGACGGCGCCAACGAGAAGCTAATTTGTCTAACTCTTCTTGAGCTTGGGTATATGCCGGATCACTTTCCAGTATTTTAGTAATATCTACGTGAGCAATTCTTTGTGCATCAACAGAAGTGACAAAAGCAAAACATACAAATAAACAACTGAGTAGTAGGGTTTTCTTAATCATGTTTCTGGTTGTATAAGTTTTATAATGTGGTAATAACGCTAAAAGAATAGCTTAATTTAATACCGCCAAATTTACAATTTTATTGTCGCCTTTCATTTCTTAAGACTGTATGTCTTTACAAAAGTTACGAATCGAAAATTTATGCAAATTCAACTATTCTTCTATAATTTACTCACAATCAATTCCTTATGTTGAAAATTAGGCATATGGACAACCAGAGCTTAACGAGAATTTAACGAAGGGGTTAAGGCTTTTAACGAAGTTAGCCCTGTTTTGTCCTATTCTTTAATTGTATAATTCTGGAATCAACGATCATGTTGTGGAAAGGGTATATAAATATCATTCTCTCTGAATTCCCGTCCAGTATCAACCTGGAGACCATTGTGTGTTGAAATCATTTTCTCATCATCATCTTAACCTCTGCTGCGATAGTAACTCAATAATACTGACTCTAACATTAATACTAGCGTAAAACAGCAATAAGTCTCCATGCTTTTATCTTTGATTAAAACTCTTGGTTGTTCTCCTAATATCTATTGGAATAACTAAACGTTCTTTACTTTTACACGTATATACAATAACAGATGATAGCAACCACAAAAAAGCTACGAGGCAATATCGTAGATCTCGAAAACCGAAGCATCTTTCACGGGGAACTCCTGGTGGAAAATGGTGTTATTCAACAAATCATTCCTTTGGATGGCCAAAGTGATCAATTCATTCTTCCTGGTTTTGTAGATGCACATGTACACATTGAAAGCTCTATGCTAGTGCCTTCTGAGTTTGCTCGCCTGGCTGTTACCCACGGTACCATTGCTACTGTTTCCGACCCACATGAGATTGCCAACGTAATGGGGATAAAAGGAGTAAGGTACATGATAGAAAATGGCAAAAAAGTACCCTTTAAATTCAATTTTGGTGCTCCTTCATGCGTGCCCGCTACCAGTTTTGAAACAGCAGGTGCTAAAATTGATGTGGAAGAAATTGAAACCTTGCTAAACGATCCGGATATTCTATATTTAGCAGAAATGATGAATTATCCTGGAGTTATTTATCAGGATGAAGCGGTAATGGCAAAAATAGCTCTCGCCAAACAATGCGGTAAGCCGATCGATGGACATGCTCCTGGGCTGCGAGGACAACAGGCCAAGCAATATGTAGAGGCCGGCATTAGCACCGATCATGAATGTTATACTTATGAAGAAGCCCGTGAAAAAATCGGTTACGGAATGAAAATTCTTATCCGGGAGGGGAGTGCAGCCAAAAATTTTACGGCGCTGATTCCTCTCTTAGCAGAGTTTCCCGAAAAGATCATGTTCTGTTCAGACGACAAACATCCGGATGATTTGCTTGAAGGACATATTAATTTATTAGTCAAGCGTGCCTTAGCCGAAGGATTCGACTTATTCGATGTTCTGAGAGCTGCCTGCTATCATCCCGTACAGCATTATCAATTACCCGTGGGATTACTTCGTGTGGATGATCCTGCTGATTTTATTATAGTAGAAAACCTGGAATCTTTTAAAATATCATCTGTTTATATTGACGGACAAGCAGTGGTCAAAAATGGCAAAAGCTTAATCCCTGCAATTCCCATTACTAAAATAAATCAATTCAACACTTCTTCTAAATCTCCCAAAGACTTTCGTGTGGCTGGACAAAGCGGACAGCTCGCTGTTATTAAAGCCTTAGATGGAGAAATTGTAACGGAAGGATTTGAGGTAAAAATCAATGGGCAGAAAGATTATGTTGAATCGAACCTGAGCCGGGACATTTTAAAAATCGCCGTCGTCAATCGATATTCTGACACTCCACCTGCGGTAGCATTTATCAATGGATTCGGATTAAAGCAAGGGGCTTTAGCTAGTTGTGTTGCCCATGACTCTCATAATATCATTGCTGTTGGAGTGTCTGATGAAGCAATTGCGAGAGCAGTGAACTTGATTATTGAAAACAAGGGGGGTATCTCGGTGGTTACGGAAGACAAAGATGCTGTTTTACCCCTGCCAATTGCTGGCATCATGTCAGATGGCGATGCTCATGAAGTAGGACGAAAATATGCCGCAATAGATCGATTAGCAAAAAATCAATTAGGATGTATACTAAAAGCTCCTTTTATGACGCTTTCGTTTATGGCACTATTAGTAATTCCAAAGTTGAAACTGAGTGATAAAGGGTTATTCGATGGGGCGAGTTTTAAATTCACCCCACTATTTAAGTAAAAATCATCTTCCTCACTAGAAGGAGGGAAAACTACCGTTTAGGTGGTAGTTTTTTTAGAAGTCTTTGAAATGCAGTTAGAACATCGTATTTTTAAGGGTCTCATATAGTTATATATCAACCCTTCACCTGCTTCTATTTTCCTTCATTTTTACTTCCTCAGTATTAGGAGAACAACCCTGGAAAGAGATAAAAAGAAATGGCAATGCCATCATTTCTCAAAAAGAGAAACCAATTTTGTATGAAAAAAAATATTTTGTCATCCTTATTTTTATTGGGTTTAGCTTTATCTCCAATACTGGTGTTGGCTCAATCGCAGTACGTACTGGAAAAACTTGGACCCCACATTAATTCACCAGAATATGATGAGATATCTCCAGTAATAGATATTTATGGAAAGAAAATGTATTTCACCCGGGTGGGTTATCCTACTTTTCGAAAAAACTTAGTGGAAGAAGGAGAAGATTTATCTCAAACAATGCCAGAAACTAATTTTCTTACTTATTTGAAATCTATTTTTAGTACCATTTCTAATGGTCATTATGTTCAAGATCCAATCTCTTCTGGTTATAATCAAGATATTTGGGTTGCCCGATCTATTGATAGCTTTGAAATGAGTGAGGTCACACACCCACAGTTTCCCCTAAATAATGCGCTTCCAAATAGCGTTTGTGCTTTAACACCTTCGGAAAACGAGGTTATTGTTTTGAACCAATTTGACGAAGAAGGGGGTATGAGTAAAGGGTTTTCAATTGTCCGCCAATCTTCAGATGGGATGTGGTCCTTTCCCTCCGCTATTAAAATTAAAAACTACCGCAATAATGGATCGGATGTAAGTATGACTTTGAGTCAGGATGGTGAGGTCATGATTTTAAGTATGAGTAAAGAGGATACCAGAGGAATGAGTGATTTATATATTAGCTTCAGGGAAGGTGAAAATGAATGGAGTGAACCTAAAAACCTAGGGCCAAAAGTAAATAGTACTCGGAAAGAAATGACGCCTTTTCTTTCTGCAGACAAGAAAAAATTATTCTTTTCTTCCAACCGATGGGGCTCAAAAGGAGGGCATGATTTATATATGATTGAACGGGAAGATGATAGTTGGGAAAACTGGTCAAGACCCCGTCGTTTCGTCGACCCGATCAACTCGAGCGCAGAAGAAAGCCAACCTTATTTTAATACCTCTTCGGGATATTTATATTTTACCTCTACAAGAGATGGTTCATCAGATATTTTTCGAGTAAAAATAGCACCAGAGAGACCTGTAGGAGTTACCTTAACTGGCACTATTATCAATTCAAAAACGGGAAAGCCTGTGGGCGCTCGAATCCTTTTTGGTCCCAGTAATAGCCATCATAAAAATATTTTTGTTACCGATGATGGAACCTATCAAATTACAATCCCTCAAGGTATTGAGTATACTATTGAAACAGATGTAGCAGGCTATAATAATACTGTAGAGAAAGTCTTTTACAACCCTTCTTATGTTTATTTTAAGAAGAAAAATTTAGACTTTAATATTTCTTCAATGGAGGCTGGGGATAAGGTAGAATTAAAAGCTATTTTCTTTGAGCAATCAAAGCCCATTGTTAAAGAGGAGTCCTATCCGGCTATTCGCGAGTTAGCAAATTTTCTCAAAGATAATCCACATATCTATATTCGGATAGAAGGTCACACTGATAATCAGGGAGAGATACCTTCCCTGATGCAACTTTCTCGAGAAAGAGCTGAGGCTGTTAAAAACTACCTGGTCTATGAGTGTCTCATCAATCCGGTACGGATCGAGACCGAAGGCTATGGTCCCAATTATCCGCTTAATAACAATTCTTCTGATGAACTTCGAGAAGCTAATCGAAGGGTAGAAGTAACCATTAGTTATATCAGTGAACCTACCTTAGGACTAACTAAAAAAGATAAGTAAAATATTTCTGGTAGATAGAACACTAAATTCCCTAACTTGCACGCAAATGGGATTTACCTTATGTTACGTGCAATTGCTCTGTTTTTTTCGTTGATCTTCCATCCCCTTTTGATGTTAACCTACATCCTGGTGATTCTCTTATTGGTCAATCCCTATCTTTTTGCTGTCAACCATGTTTCTCAAGCGGGCTTAATAATTATTCAGGTCTTCATTTATACTTTCATCATGCCTGTCTTTGCTGTATTCATGATGAAAATGTTAGAATTAGTAAAGACCTGGCAATTAGAAAACCGCCAAGAACGCATAGGTCCATATATTGTTAATGGTATTTTTTATTTGTGGACGTTTAGGGTTTTTATACAAAATCCTGAGATTCCTATGGCTTATAAGGTATTTCTTCTTGGCTCAACTATAAGTCTATTCACAGCTTTTATCATCAATCTCTTTCATAAAATCAGCGCTCATGCTACCGGAATGGGGGGGTTAGTTGGTATGGTACTTATCACAACTATTTTATATAGCTATGGTTATTTCAATGTAGGCACTGTAGAAATCAGTATGATTGTGTTACTAATGGTCGCCATTTTACTTAGTGGAATAGTGTGCACCTCACGCATGATTCTAAAAGCGCATACTTTACAAGAAATCTATGGAGGTTTCATTGTTGGATTATCCACTCAATTTATTGCACTTCAAATCTTAGCTTAAATTTAATCAAACTACTATGACATCTATTCAACAAATTATTGAAAATGCCTGGAATGATAGATCCTTGTTAAAGGAAACAAAGACCCAAGAATCTATTCGACAAGTGGTTGATCTCTTAGATAAAGGAAAATTACGCGTTGCACAACAGGATGATAGTGGTATTTGGAAGGTTAATGAATGGGTAAAAAAAGCTGTTGTTTTGTATTTTCCTATTCAAAAAATGGAAACGATTGAAGTTGGTCCGTTTGAATTTCATGATAAAATTCCATTGAAGAGAAATTATAAAGAGTTGGGGGTAAGGGTGGTTCCACATGCTTTGGCCAGACATGGTTGCTTTATTGAGTCTGGCGCCATCTTAATGCCGAGTTATGTAAACATTGGAGCATATGTAGGAAGTGGTACCATGGTAGATACCTGGGCAACTGTTGGAAGTTGTGCTCAGATCGGGCGTCATGTACACTTGAGTGGAGGGGTAGGCATAGGAGGTGTCTTAGAGCCATTACAAGCTACCCCAACAATTATTGAGGATAATTGTTTTATCGGATCTCGCTGCATTATTGTAGAAGGTGTTCATGTAGAGCGAGAAGCTGTACTTGGCGCAAACGTTGTTTTGACAAAAAGCACCAGAATAATTGATGCTACAAAGGAAGAGCCTATTACTTACCGAGGAGTTGTCCCCGCCAGGTCCGTAGTTATTCCTGGGTCTTATACGAAAAAGTTTCCTGCCGGTGAATACCAGGTCGCTTGCGCCTTAATCATTGGACAAAGAAAAGAGTCTACAGATAAAAAGGTATCCTTAAATAATGCGCTGCGAGAATATGATGTTGCCGTGTAGAAAAAAGTCCAATCAGACAATAGTATTTAAAATATTAGCTCCGGGAAAACGAGCCCCTTCTAGTTTTGCTCTCCGGAAATCAGCTCCGGTCAGATCACTATTTTCAAAGTCCACGTAACGTAAATCAGCTCCCTGAAAATTCACATTAGTCAATACCGCTCGGGAGAAATCAGCTTTTCTTAGATTGGCTCCTTGAAAATTAGCATCGGGCAAATGGGCATCTGTAAGTATACTATAACTTAAGTTAATATTTTGTCCCTGTAACTGTTTTGCATATAAACCGCAACAATTAGAAAAAGGTAGAATTTGCATTTGTAACGAGCAGTGATCTTTTAAATGAAGGTGCTCAAAGTGAGCTTGTTTTCCTTTATCTGGCTGAAATCCATCATAGAGCCCCAAGACAATTCCATTAATAACTAACGTTGTCCAATCTCCACCTGCTCCACTATTGTCCAGAAACTTTAAATGTTCATTCAGCATTTGTTCTAGCTGGGAAGAAGAAAGAGGTCTTTTATTCTTTGCCAGTTGAAGCATTCTTGGTCGGTCTATATGATCAGTGCTCGATCCAGATAAACCAGACAGAGGAAACATTTGTGCTGAAATAGTCATCTGATTTACATTTGTTCTTTATATGGTTATATTACACACAAATATAATCAATTTAATTAAATTAAGCAATTTTCTTATTATTCCGTTAATTAATCTTTATATATGAAAACCGTGTAAACGTCGATAGTTTTTATACGTTAATAAAAAGAACAAGCATTTTGGTCGGAAATAACCCTATTTTTGGCCTTCTTTTGCTTTAAAGTTCTATCTAAACCATTTAAATAAAAACTTATGCACTTGACCAAGTATGCCACCTTAGCCGTTGTGCTTCTTCTATTGGCTGCCTGCAATACTTCTAAAAAACCGATTGTAACTCCGCTTGAAGAGATTCCTGAAGTAAGTGTTGAGGAGGAATTTTTGGATACCCTCACGATCAGCGCTACTATGCCTGATGAGTTGAAAAAACCCGAAGATTATAAACTTCCAAAGTATAACCCCAGTGCTACACATAAAGCAGAC
>CBDUIU010000029.1:0-13955 GCA_965367335.1 uncultured Saprospiraceae bacterium | reverse complement strand
GGTATCTCTAGCCCAAGAATTATTAAGTGTGTTTTTTCCCAAAACATATCTGGCTTAGCTGCTGGGGCCGTGTATAATAATGGGCAGGATGGTGGCGTCAGTAATACTTATTTTGAAGCTTGTCAATTTACCAGTAACGAATCCCCCACCTCTGGGCTAGGTTATGCCGGAGCCGATTATAATTTAGGGACAAGCGGAACTTGTAATCCATCTTATATTAATTGCCAGTTCAACGCTAATAAATCCTATTCTGCCGGAGCGATGTATTCCTTAGGGCTTAACGGACAAGCCAATCCCCTAGTCTTGAACTGTTTGTTTTATGGCAATACCTCTACCACCAGTGCCGGAGCACTCTACGCAAATGGTGGCGATATGAATGGAGAATGTGAACCTGACGTGATCAATTGCATTTTTTGGAACAATACGGCAGGCTCCTATGGCGGTGATGTCTTTCGGGTAAACTATGCTAATATCAATGTAAGTTATTCCATTGTAGACGAACCCAATTGCGCTGCTTTGGTGGCTGGGGTGCCAGGTACCGTTACTTGTGGCAGTGGCATGTTATATAACCAGGATCCGGTATTCGAAAATATCCTTATCAATGATTTCAACTTGCAAAGTAGTTCTCCTGCTATCGATGCAGGTGATGATACTGAACTGACAAGCAGAGGAATCACGGAAGACTTGAGTGGGAATGATCGTTTTAGAAATACAACTGACCTTGGCCCTTATGAAAATCAAACTGTTCCATTACCGGTTGACTTGCTACATTTTGGTGCCCGCTTCTCTACAGACCGGGTTATCTTGAATTGGCAAACAGCAAGTGAAGAAAATACCAGTCACTTCCTAGTTGAGCGTTCTCAAGGTAATAAAGGATGGCAGGCACTCTTTACCAATCCTGCCACAGGTTATGCTTCAGCTAGCCAGCAATACAGCGGAGAAGATCTTCACCCGTATAGTGGTGCGACCTACTACAGACTACAAATCATAGACTTTGATGGAAAAATTCAGTATAGTCCGATTGTTAGTGTAGAGATACCTTTTGATCAGGTAAGTGTTTACCCAAACCCGGTAGCTGAAATAGCTCATATTAGTATTGGTGACTTCAAAGCCAAGGCGCTGAATTATCAAATATTAAATCAGCAAGGGGTCCTCCTGCAACAAAGTCGAGTGGATATGAGTCATGGCCGTACGACCTTTTCTGTTCCCATTCCTCAAAGTTGGGTATCCGGTATTTATTTTGTTCGGGTGTATGATGACGGGGTAAAGTCGGTGACCAGCTCCTTTTTGAAAATAGGTTTATAAAGCCAATGTCTTTAACAGCTCGCTGAACAGATTAGCGTATTACTGGTGTAATCATTCCTTCAGTGAGACTGTCCTAAAAGTGTATCACGCAAAGTCCGCTACCGATGGGTATCGGGAGAACGCAAAGCACTATTTAGCAGTGACTTATATAGAATTGCATTTTATAGTAACACAGTTGTTGGGGTAGCCCCCATTCAAGTTACATTTCAAAAACCAGGGCTTCAAATGGTCTTAAAATAATTTCATCCCTCTCCTTTTTGGGTGCCGTATAATTTTTTATCAACAATTTACTTACATCTAGTAGTATTTTGTGTTCAAAATTAATTTCCTGATCTGTCAGATTTAAAAGAACTACGATTCGATCTCCAGCCAATTCCCTTATATAAGCATAAACGGCCGGATGATCGGGAGCTATGTCAGTAAAATTTCCATAAATTAAAACAAGGTGTTTTCGTCTCAACCGGATTAATTCCTGGTAATAATACCAAATTGATTGTGGATTAGACATGGCTGCCGCAGCATTAATCCTGGGAAAATTTGGATTGACCGTGATCCAGGTTTTTTCAGCAGATGAAAATCCGGCTTGGCGACTGCGATCCCATTGAAAAGGGGTACGCGCATGATCCCGGCTAAAGCGAGCCATCCCGGCTTTAAATGAAGCCCAGTCGCCTCCCTTGCGCTGGTGAACAGCCCAGTCATTAAGCGTAGCGATATCATCAATTTGCTCAATAGATTCGAAGTCAACATTTGTCATTCCAATCTCCTCACCTTGATAAACAAAAGGAATAGCCGGTTGCGTAAACAAAAGGGTGGCTAACATCTTGGCAGAGACCTCATGGTACTTTGTATCTTCTCCAAAACGTGAAACGGGCCGGGGCTGATCATGATTTCCAAAATACAGGGTATTCATTGCCTTTCCTCCCATTGCCTGGTTCCAACCATTAATCACTTGTTTTAAGACCAATGGCTGATAAGTCTCCACTCCGGGAATTATCCCCCGATCAACATACATATGATCAAAGTGATATGATATGTCCAACTCTTCGCGGTCAGGTCCGATAAAATCCAGGACATTTTCCCGGGTAATGCCAATACCTTCTGCCAGGGCTAATTTATCTTCGTAATGATCAAATACTTCTCTGCGCATTTCCTGTAAAAACTCATGTAATCGTGGGCCACTGGAATAAACCCGTGCTAAATCGGGAAGCGGATTTTCCGGATTGATTTCTGCGTCCGGAAAATCCTGATGTTTAGAAATAAATGGGATCACATCCATACGAAACCCATCCACTCCTTTGTCCAACCAAAATCGCATCATTTGGTAGATCTCTTGTCGAAGCTTTGGATGTTCCCAGTTGAGGTCCGGCTGACCTTTGGCAAAATAATGCAGGTAATAGTCTCCGGTGGCTTCATTATATTCCCATGCACTGCCCCCAAAGAAAGCCAGGTAATTGTTAGGCGGCTGATCGCCTTTTCCTTCTCGCCAGATATAATAATCACGATAAGGATTGTCCTTTGATTTTTTGGCCGCCTGAAACCAATGGTGCTGACTGGAAGAATGATTAACAACCAGATCAAGAATGAGGCGAATATTTCGTCGTTTAGCTTCTAACAATAATTCATCAAAATCCGCCATACTGCCAAACTCAGCCATGATGCCGTAGTAATCTGAGACATCATAACCATTGTCTTCATTAGGAGAACTATAGATGGGACTAAGCCAAAGGGTTTCTACCCTGAGTTTTTGCAGATAGTCCAGCGATTGAATGATCCCTCTAAGATCTCCGATTCCATCACCATTGCTATCTTTGAAACTGCGAGGATAAATTTGGTAGATGAAAGTTTCTTTCCACCAGGTACGTTTGGGTAATCTGGGCATTTGTTTTTTTTGTAAAATAGTAAGCAAGGTAAAATTTCAGCGCACTTAAGATGAGCAAAATTTCTAGACTAATTCAAAAAACGATGGAGCGTCTCACATTCGTCACGACCTACCGTCCTTCCAACCATCGCTCAATTTCCTTTGGCCCTACAAACTTAACGGTCGGAAACAAACTACTAGGTACCTCCCCAAAAACATACGCATCCCGTTGAAAAAATTCCATCTGTAGCTGTGTTGACTCCAGTTCAACTACAAATATGAAATCAACCCGCTGACCAATTAACTCAACAGCTGTCATCATTGGAACTGGTGCTATGGTTTTTCCAATAAACATTACTGCCCCTCGTTGTTTGATACCTCCCGGCAAAGCAAAACTAAGTTCGAAACCAGAAATCCCGGGCAGGTTAAGTGGATCTGCGATGGTATACCCTTCTGCCCCTAATAAATCTAAAAATAAACTTCCTTTTTGTAGAGGAGAAAGGTTGTTATAATCAGGATCGGATTCTTGTAAAAATTGCGTAAGCGTTAGGGGCAGTTTATCTAATTGATATTGAAAATTCTGGAGGGTATGGGAGGAGGGATTGGCAAGCTGAGAAGTAGCGAAGTCCTTTAATTGCGGGAATAACCTACTTATATTTTCTGCCAATAGCTGAACGACCTCTTCCAGGCTTCCACTGGCATCAATAGCTATGATATTTTCCTGATGATGGGTTTGTAAAAATTCGATTGCCTGATGATATTTCTCTCGGGTCTGGATGAAATTTTCTTCGAACAACTCCTTTGGCTTATCCCTTGTGCCCATCCTTTGATAACAAATTTCCGGTGTAACACTGAGAAAAAAGATGACATCAGGCTGGATAGCATAGCGATTTATATCCATAACTTCTGCCATGCTCAGTTTATCACTAGACTGATAAACTAAAGAAGATAGATAGTACCGATCACTAATGAACACCTGACCCTGATCTTTATTGATCCAAGGGAGAATCATGCGATCACCGTGATCTTTCCGATTGGCGGCAAAAGCATAGGCAAGTGTTTCATAAGAAAACTGGGTAATTTTTTTTTCAAGAACCTGCCGAATATACAAGCCAGCACAACAAGCCTCATTGGGCTCATAACTCAACTTCACTTTACCTCCCAGATAGGCTTGTAAACGAGTGGCCAGAACTTTTCCTGCCGTCGTTTTACCTGAGCCATCTAAACCCTCTAAAACAATAAAGAGCGAATCCGCTATTGCCATGCTTATTTTTTATGGGCAAATATAGTAAAAAACGATTGTGGTGAAATGCTATTGATCATCTTAAGCGTATTCAGGATTTTCACTACCTTTACCCCGTGACTGAACTACACCACCAACTCTATCTTGCCACTGGTTCTAACCTGGGTGATCGCCAAGCGAATCTCGCACAAGCGAATGCCCTGATCGCTGAAAAAATTGGTCCGGTTGAACAAGTTTCCGCTTTCTACGAAACAGAGGCCTGGGGATTAACCGACCAGCCTGATTTTCTAAACCAGGTGCTTAAGGTGAATACTCATTTAGAACCGAAAGAAGTATTGGCACAGATCATACAAATTGAATTACTCCTGGGAAGAGAACGACAAGAAAAATGGGGTCCACGGTTAATAGATATTGATATCTTGTTTTATGATGACCTGATCATCAAAACGGACAACTTAACCATCCCCCATCCATTTATACAAGACAGAAATTTTGTTTTAATTCCTTTGTTGGAAATAGCAGGAGAAAAGATACATCCTATTTACGAATTAACTATTGAGGACCTCTATCTACAGTGTAAAGATATACAGGAGGTTGTACAATTAGAAACAGAATGAACATCGACATTCCACATCGTTTTATTGCTATTGAGGGAAACATCGGCGCTGGAAAAACGACACTTTGTAATAAGATTGCCGAAGACTTTAATTGCCAACTCGTCTTAGAGGGATTTGCAGACAACCCCTTTCTTCCCTATTTCTATGACAACCCGGAGCGCTATGCTTTTACCGTAGAATTATTCTTTATGGCCGAACGGCATAAACAGCTACAAGGGACTTTAAAACAAGGTAATTTATTTTCAAATTTAGTTGTTGCCGATTATATCTTTTTAAAAACTTCTCTTTTTGCAAAAAACAATCTAAATACAGATGAATATCGCTTATTTCAGCGATTATTTTCTGTATTGAATGCCTCTTTCCCAAAACCAGATTTACTGGTCTTCTTACATCGTCCGGTAGATAAATTAATAGCTAATATTAAAAAAAGAGGAAGAGCGTACGAGCAGGATATTTCAGCAGATTATTTACAGCAAATTCAAAATACTTATTTTGAATATTTTAAAAGTGAAGATCAACTTCCGATACTAATCATTGATGTTGACGACCTTGATTTCGCCAATGATGAAGAACATTATGGGATGATATTAGAAACTATTGGAAAGACTTATTTACCGGGGGTTCATCACATCAGCTTTGTCCGTGAATAAAGGTAAATAAAAAGCAATAAAAAGCAGAATAGATTTAATATTTTAATACATTGATTTTAATTTCAACTTTAAGAACAATTCTCCAAAATATTCGTTAGGAGTTAAAGTTTTTTTTATTATTTTCGCGGAAATTAAAATTTTATTTAAAATGAAAGTGTCGCAACTAACTCTCGAAGAAACACAAAACTTGATCGAATCTTATCAATCACAATTAAAAACTGTTGAATTTCAAACAGCACACCTACAAAAAGTATTAGGTAGCTTGACGAAACACCTTGATAAAAAACTAAAACAAAAGTCAAGAGAAGACGCTCGCCTCGCTAAAGCGGCTAAAAAACCCGCAGCTAGCAGAAGCCAAACTAAAAAAGTGGTTGCTGAGGATGCGCCAGCCGCTAAAGTAAGTGCTCCAGCTAAATCTACCAGAAAATCAAAGCCCACCACCAAGAGAAAAGTGGATGGAAGAAAAAATCGGAAGATCACTGGAGGGTATCGTTTAAGTGAATGGGATAGCTTTTTACTTGATACACTCAAAGATCAAAACAGGGCGTTGATCAATTCTGAAATTTTGGATTACGCTGAAGCATATAATAAGTCAAAAGGAAAAGCTAAGCTTACTAATGAAATTCTGCGTCGCAAAATCGCAGCCTCAATGCATAAATTAGCAAACAAAAGAGGTGAAATTGTAAAAACAACCTATTCTGGTAAAGGGTATGCTTATGCTTTGCCCGAATGGACAAGGGCTGGAAAATTGAAAAAAGAATTTGCCCGATAAGTAAGTAATTATCAGATTTACTTTTATAAAAAAATGGGATCAACTTTGTTCCCATTTTTTTATTGTACCCCAAGGAAGTTTTTTTTGATTATCAACCAACCATTCTGTGTATTTAAACTGTCTATTGAAATGTAAAACCGTTTACAAGGAGATATATGTATTTAATAGACTTGTTCTGGCCTATCTTAATCGGCTGCAATGACCAAATTTGATCCTGTACTACGTTAAATTTGTTCGCCGTAGCTTTGGCTATGCCTGCAAAATTTGCCTTGTCCAGAATAAAATTTTTCTCATTTCGCTCGATCAGCTAGGTCAGAACAAGTCTAATGAAACGCCTGCGTTTTAGTCTGCACTACCGGTCAACCTATTGAATCCTTGTCGCTTTTTTATTGGATTACGCTTTTTAACTCGACTTCTAGCCATGTTTATGGTTACGGAAGTGTTAAAATGGCTTTTTTTGACCTTAGTATACCGCTTATCATCGCGCGATGACTTATTTTTGCGCGGTCTTACAGATATACTTAGATTTCTACATCATGATGAATACCATTACCGAGGCAATTAATAGCCCGTCGGAGATTACTACATCCAATCAGCCTATTGAGGTGAAACACGCCGTTATCCTGGCTGCAGGGAATGGCGAAAGATTTAAAAAAGCGGGAACCATGCTGCCTAAGGTACTCCTTCCAGTTGGAGGGTTGAAACTCTTAGAACGCTCAATTCTTACGCTAAAGGAGGCTGGTATCGAGCACTTCTATGTTGTCACAGGTGCTTATGGCGATCAGATCAAAACGGAAATGGGCAAACTAAAACGAATTACACCTTTGGATGTAACTTTCGTTGATTGTCCGGATTATGAGCGAGGTAATGGTGCTTCCCTTGGGGCTGGCGCCGCTCAAGTCAAAGAACATCCTTTCCTGCTAACCATGGCGGACCATGTTTTTGGTCTAAACACTGTTAAAAATTTCGTTCAAAAAGCTTCTACTGAAGATAGTCATTTGCCGGCATTGGCTTGTGATCCTGATGTTGAAGGTGTTTTTGATTTGGATGATGCGACCAAGGTGCAATCAGCAGAAGGTAAAATCTCTAATATCGGCAAGCAAATCAATCAATATGATTTGATTGATACGGGTTTATTTTATTTTCCTGCCGGATACGGAACTGATATCGCTCACCAATCTGCTAATGGTGCGGATTCCGTCAGTGAGATCATGAGCCGTTTTATTCAGGAGGAAGGCGTAAGAGCACTGAGCCTTGAAAATGCAGTTTGGCAGGATGTTGATTATCCGGGCATGAAAAATGAAGCTGAGCGACGTTTGCTCAAGTCCTTAATAAAACCAACGGATGGTTGGGTTAGTAAAAAAATAAATCGACATATTTCTACCCGGGTCAGCTTGTTTCTCACTCGCTTTGGGGTTACCCCAAATATGATGACCACCTTCGTTTTCTTCCTAACTGTATATGGTGCCTGGCTAGCAGGTAGCGGCGAGTATATGTATATCGCGCTGGGTGGCTTAATATTTCAGATTGCCTCTATTCTTGACGGTTGTGATGGAGAACTGGCCAGACTCACTTACAAAGGTTCTCAATTTGGAGCCTGGTATGATACCCTTACCGATAATGCCCGCTATATTATCTTTTTTGCCTCATTAGGTTATGGCGCCTACCAAAGTACTGGCTGGGAACCCTATTTCTTTGCTACAATAATTTTCTCGGTTCTCGCCTTTTATGTAGCCGCGCGAATGGCTTTTTTCACTTGGAATAACAAAGGTCATTTAACTAACCTTGTTGTTTCCAAACATGTTGATGAGCAGAGCAAAAAGAGCAATCATTTCTGGGATGTCATTGTCCGTAACCTACGTGGCATTGACAAACAGGATGTGTCTGCTTTTATCGCTTTCATTCTTTGCATCGTCGGTCTTTATAAGGTGATGTTTTGGCTGGTCTTTGTCGGCTCAATCATTGTCAGTATTACCGTGACCCGGTCCGTAAAATCCAAAAAGGATAAAAAAAAAGGCAAGTCTAGCGGGATAAGTGCTCCGGACCCCTTTCTCTTTTATATTTTAGGTGTTTTGTTACTCTGTTTTATGATTTATAAGATGGAGGTACACACTGTAGCCGACTCCCTGACAACAGTAGGTGGGTCCGTATTTCTTGTGTTTGCAACAGCAATTCCCTGGATTTTTGCCAATGCGATGAGTTTAGCTAATTTAGTACGTCATCGCGTTCCATTCATGGATTTACTTTATGTTCAAGTCACCGGTGATGCTTACAATACCATCATTCCATTAGCAGGGCTGGGAGGTGAGCCTTACAAGATAAAAGTACTGAGTAGTTGGATTGGCATAGATACAGCAAGCCGCGCAATTGTTCAAAATCGGTTGATCCATTCGCTGACAGGTATCCTTTTCACTGCCATTACTGCGGGACTTGCAGTTTACTTTGTAAACCTGGAAGGAGCTGTTCGTATTACTATGATCATATCCTGTGTGATTTTTTCCATCATTGGATTAGCGATGTGTTGGCTGACCATGTCCAAAGTACCTAGTAAGGTTTCCGGTTTTGTTTTGAAAAAATTACAAGTTGCTGACGATTTTGAACACGTTCCCTTATCATTCGGCCGCTTCTTCGTCAGTTTCTTTTTCAAGATGCTGGGCCGCTTCCTGAATCTGGTAGAAATATTTGCAATTTTTTATATTCTAGGTTTTCACGTTGGCTTTGCAGAAGTAATTACAGTGGCGGCCTTTTTATCGATGACCGTCACTTTGCTGTTTATTATTCCTCAAGGAATTGGAGTAAATGAAGCGGGTATCAGCTCAGCTTTTGTTATCCTTGGATTTGGCGCTCCAGTCGGTTTGATTTTTGCCCTGGTCCGTCGAGCTAGAGTAATTTTTTGGGCATTAGTAGGAGTAGTTATCCACCTTACTGTTGTTCTGATCCGTAAAATAAGCGCTGAGAAAAGTGTACGAAAAGAAATGGTGAGAAAACTGTAGACAGCTTCTATATTAAAATATTATAACAACGCCGTGGGTTTTAAAAAATCTACGGCGTTTGTTATGAGTATAGCTCATTAATCATTCAGAAATAATAAGTATTCCTATATTTGTTGAGCGTTCAGTTAATTTATTGAGAAAACTGCCAACACCATGAAAATACTTGTAGCTATTTTAGCGGTGGGAATCGCTTACATCATATATAAACGCTTTAAGGTGGTAATCGCCCAACATACGCACCTACAAGATGAAGACTTAGAAGACTATTTAGAGGGCCGGTTTGCTCCGGAATCCAATGCTTACCAGCAAGCCGTGGCGCATTTAGGGGTCTGCGAAAAATGTCGGCAACGATTGCGCGATATGGAATCTAAGGAAGCTTAGAGGTCATTAAAATATTCCTTAGCCCTTTTGGTAAAAGACATGGAATTTCCATCCACGCTATTACTACCAGCCAATGGTTGCGGAGAATCCCGATATAACTCTTGTTCCCAATTTGCATTTTGTAGTTCATAACGAGAAGTAGAGTGCAATAACTGGTAGCCTCCTGTTGCCAGAGTTGGATTATAAAACAAGAATTTTACATTTCGCTCCCTGGTACGTTTTAACTCATAATACACCCAGATTTCATACGGTGGCGCATTGAGTTCATTCTCCTCGGTAATAATATCATCAGGGCGACCATATTTCATATAGAGCCACCCTCGGTCAGATTCAAAACCAGCACGAAAACCAGAGTTGAACTGATTATCGACAGCCCGGGCTACTTCCATATATTTATGGTAGGCTGCTTTCGGCCCATTCGGTGCTTGTTGAGCCCAAAAGTTAAATAGGTAGCGCCGTTCTGGAACCAAGTTAGTATCCTGTCGTTCCAGCATCAGGTTGAGCACTTCCACATCCGCGTCTGGGACATGCATCGCAATGGCGCGTAAACTGTAACGCAAACTTTCCGCACTCATCGTATCGGTGAAGGTATCCTCCAATGGTTCTTCGGCAATTTTTTCTAACTCCAAAAAAGGATTAGCACGTTGAAAAAAAACTTTGCGTTCGCTTAGTAACTCATTATTCCGGTTCCGTATTTCAACAATCAAATGGTAATTTCCTGTGGGTAATTTATTGATATCCAACTGAGCTAAAATAACACTCACCGGACGTGGTTGCAATTTCTTATTGGCAATAATAGCCGTTTTCGTACTACCATCATTTTTCACTTCTTCCACCAGGTAACGAGCTAGAAAGGGTTCTCCGATTTTTTCATCCGTATTATACACTTCATTGTAAAAAATCAATTGAGATTTACGCTTGTCATAAAAACTAAAGGGCAGTGGCTCTAGAAAATAGCCATTTTTAACTAACAGATTATCATCTTTTGCAACTGAAGCTGAAGCTAATAGTTCAATATCCGATTGATGAAGACCGCTCCCCCCATAATTCATGGCTAATGATTTGCTAATTTCGCGGGTATTCGTACTATCACTGACATCCTTGAAATTCACTTCAAGCGTATATTCACCATCGGCTAAAGCAAAACGTTTAAGGTCTATAAAGTCTGTTACGGTTTTACCCGCTGGGCTCGATAACCGATACTTATCAAATTTAATGATTTGATCTCCTTTTTTGATCAAAAGCAATACTTCCACTGCCGCCTGGCTATTGACACTGTCGACTTTGGTGAAGGTAATCGTGGAGCCAATCACATGCAGATAGACTTCGACATAATTCTGATGAGGGCTTTTGAATGTAGCATAACTGACACTAGCATCCAGGGCATATAAACTTATTGAGCTGATCAGTGAAAAAAAGAGGGCGAATAGGCGAGCCTTTTGCATTTTTGGTGGATTTTAAAGAGATTATCGGGCGTAGGTGCTTAAGAAAGTGGCGATGAAGTAATCCACTTTCTCAAAGGTAAAACGCTTCTCAACGAAAATCCGCTGCGAAACTCATAAAGATTTGGAAGTCAAGCGACAGGATTACTTTTTTTCCAGATAAAACTGAAATGGTGTGCTGCGGAGTGTAGTCTTGACAACCATGACAGGAATCTCAATTTCCTGGATAAGATAAATTATAGGGGTATTAAATTCCTGGTAAATCGTATCCTCTTTTAGTGAATACGAAACCGTCATCGTATCCCCCAGGAGATTAGAGGTAACCGACCCATCAGACAAAAAAGTAAAAAAAGCACCATCCAGCGACTCGGTTGGCCGGCCGTTACGCGTGGCTTTAGTCACTTCCCAATGCCCTTCAAGGTCTTTAAGCTGAATTACTGGTTTAGGGGGCGTAGTATCACACGCCAACAATAAGCAGCTTATACTAAACAAAAGAAGTAGTCGTACCATCTGGATCTTTTATTAAAGAGCGTAAAATTACCAATTACCAAGTGAATTCCAAAGTTAAACCAATCAAACTGAACGATTGAATTCCAACAAAGTAATTTCCGGTAAAATTCCTACTCGCCCAGGGTAACTTAAATAACCAAAGCCCCGATTGACATAAAGGTATTGATGCCCTTGCTGGTACAAGCCTGCCCAATGTTTGTAGACATATTTGGCAGGGCTCCATTTAAACCACCCAGGAATTTCCATCCCAAACTGAAAACCGTGGGTGTGTCCCGATAGGGTAAGATCAATGTCATTAAATCGCTGACTTGTCACTTCTTCTTCCCAATGACTGGGATCATGCGAAAGCAAAATTTTCAAACTCACTTCTGACAAACCTTCGCTAGCTTTCTGTAGGTCTCCATACTTAGGAAATCTTGGGTGGGCAGAATAATTTTCTACTCCAATCAGAGCAAGCTTTTCACCGTTAACTTCTAATACACGGTGTTCATTCAGCATGATATCCCAGCCCATTTCCCTATGAGTAGCTATCAATTGCTGGAAATTTCGTTGTTTTTCACTTGCCGAGTTCCAGCGTGTATAATCTCCATAATCGTGATTACCAAGGACACTATATACCCCATACTTTGCCTTTATCCCTTTAAATACTTTAATGAAGGGTTGCATTTCCTCTGCCACTGAATTGACCAGATCCCCGGTGAACACGACTATATCAGGATGTTGCTCATTGATCAAATCAATAGCTGGGTACAAAGGAGACGCCTCTGTAAAGCTACCGGAATGAATATCTGATATTTGAATGACCTTCAATCCCTGTAAGGCTTCCGGAAGTTGAGGCAAATTTATCGCAACGCGGTGTAATTGGTAGCGATGACGGTTGCGTAAAATGCCATAAGTTAAAGTAATCAAAGGAAGACCACTTGTAAAAATGCCTATTTGAGATAGAAACAGAGAACGGCTTTTATCATAGGGGCTGTCACCGAAAAAATACTCATAGGCATATAGACCAGCTCTACGCACGTCATCTGTTAGTAAAAATGTCAGAATTATCAATTTGGAAGCATACAAAAGAAAGAAGAAAGAACGTATTAATGTAAATGATTCTTTGTTTAACCCTGGCAATCTTTTCATCGATATACCAATCAGAAACAGAGCAAACAATAAAGGAACCATCCAAAACAATCCATAAACCAGATAACGCCAAGAGCTATCCCAATGGTGAATTGAAATTTGAAAAGCCTGAAAGACATACCAATCAAAGGCAAATAGTAAAGAAAATAGAATAAGAAATCGAATCATATTTTTACGGAGTTAAACTCACTAATATTTTAATAAAAGAAATAAGAGTAGAAAAATGTTTATTATCCCACAAAATTTCTACTTTATCAATAATTTTGTGACATTCTACAAGAAAAAATAATCTATTGCAAGAAATCTACAAAACCGCAGTAAATCGGCTCGGCTTTTGTTTTTGTAAATTGTTTGACCATTTAAGTGCCTAAAGAATAAAAATGTAGTGATTCAACCTCTAGTGAATACACGTAAAGCAATCTTGCTGTTCTCTTTGTTGTGTTATTGCCTCTCAGTGGTAGCACAGCCTGGCTTTTTTGGTCGCTACCAATACTCAGAAGCGGATACGCTGCGAGGAGCGATGCGCCCAGAACGTTCTTGTTATGATGTGCTTTTCTATGACCTCAACCTCGAGGTCATTCCCGAAGAACACGCTTTAAAGGGTTACAATCAAATTCATTTTGAAGTGCTGCAGCCTTTCACAGAGTTACAAATTGATCTTTTCGAAAATCTTACTATAGACTCCATTGTATTTCAAGGCCAACAACTAAAGTATCAGCGAATACATAATGCTGTCTTTGTTCAGTTCCCAAAACAAGAGCTGGGAGAGATCGGAGCTTTTTCCGTACATTATCATGGTAAGCCCATTGTTGCTAAAATGCCTCCCTGGGATGGTGGTTTTGTTTGGAACAAAGACAAAAACCGCAATTATTGGATTGCCGTTACTTGTGAAGGTATCGGAGCTAGCATGTGGTGGCCAAATAAGGATCATCTCTCCGATGAGCCTGATAGTATGGCTGTTAATATTACCGTTCCTAAGCCTTTAAAATGTATTGCAAATGGAAATCTACGACGGGAAGTACCCTTAACCGGTAACCGAACTCGCTTTGAGTG
>CBDUIU010000028.1:0-14151 GCA_965367335.1 uncultured Saprospiraceae bacterium | reverse complement strand
TTCGCTGTTGGTGTAGTAATCACTTCGACACTTTTAATCTGATCGGCGGAGATCATCTTTAGTGCATCAGCTACGCTTGCGGAAAACATCCCTGAAGGTTTACCATTGATAAGGATTTGCAGATTTGAAGAGCCTCGAAGGGATACATTTCCTTCCAGATCAACTGAAAGTAAAGGTACTTTTTGCAAAACATCCGATGCATCACCTCCGGATAAAGAAGCATCCTTATCCGCATTATATACGATGCGGTCAATTTTATTTTCAACAATACTAGCTTCCTCGGCTACTACCACTTCGTCCAAAGTGACTCCGGAGTTGAGTAAGAATATATCGCCAAGATTCACATCCGGTTTTTCCAAACTGCTTTCGAAAGAAACTGTTTTTTCCTGATAACCGATAAAAGAAATGACTACCTCGTATTTTCCATTTTTCACCTCCGTCAATTTAAATTTTCCATTATCTGAACTCAAGCCACCATTGAGTTGCTTCTTACTTGCCTGGTCCACCAAAACTATTGTAGCGTAAGCAATTGGCTGCCCATTTAGGGTGTCTACCAAACGGCCGGTGACTTTGCCCTCGATGGTAGGGCCTTGCTTTTTAAAAGCACCTTGTGGTGGTTGAGCATAGCTGTTGATACCTGAGAACAGCAGGAGACAAACGATGGTCAAACGAAGATAGAATGGATGCATATAATTTGGTGTATGGTTTCATTAATAGACAACAAAAATGGTCTATTGTTCTTAAATGTTAGAACAAGTCTGGTATAAGTACTTTTTACGAGTAGTTTTTAAATTTAGGCTGTTCTGATAATAGTTTTTTCTCCAAAGATTGAATTATTTAGAGATTAACAAACAAAACCGGGAATAAAGCAGCTTGGCCTCATTCCCGGTTAAAGTGCAGATGAGAATATTTTCTTTATCGAATCAGCATCACGTTTCCGTTCAGTGTCTGATTTAAACAATCATCTAAGGTTAGTTCAATAATATAGACATAGGTGTCAGATGGTGCTGGTTCGCCATCCTGCATCCCATCCCATCCCTGACCTGGTGTTTCATTATCGTACACCAAATTACCAAAGCGGTTAAATACCTGGAACCGGTTAACGGTAACGGGTTTACCCCTTTCCTCTTCTATGATCACATAATTGAAAAAGTCATTGACGTTATCCGCATTGCCAGGGGTAAATGAATTTGGCATATCAAAAAACTCCCCTTCGGTGATCGAGATATTATAAGTCAGCGTTTCAGTTGGACAGCCATTACCGGGGTCAACTGTTATCGTTACGATCTCACTCGGAACCGTACCTTGTCCGGGTGCGGTATAGGTTGGGTTCGGACAATCCGCGCAGCTTAGGCTGTTGACTCCACTGCCAGACCAAGCGTAAATAATGTTAGGCGGAACCGTGGAGAAGTTCACCGCTAGATCAATAGAGTTGCCGGGGCAAACACTAGTGTCGATAGGTTGAGCTGGCAAAGGATCCAAAGGTGGAAATACCTCTGTGAGGGTTTGGGCAGTATTGCTACAACCATCAGCAATGTCGGTTACAACTAATTGGTAAGTAGTCGTAACATCCGGTGTAACCGTTACGACTCCATTATTGTCTATTGTTCCGGAAGGGCTGAAGATATAATCATTGATCGTAGGATCATAGCCAGTAATCGTAATGGTATGTGGGATGCCGGCGCAGGCAGCACCACTATCCATCAGTTCTGCTGTTGGTGATTCTGCGATCGTGATATTTTTTTCGATGGCATTGCTACAACCCAAAGCATTGTCTTCTACCTCAAGGCGAACCGTATAAGTGCCCGCGGTGGTATAGACATAATTTTGATTTCCTGGTGTTGTATTATTAATTACTGTACCATCCCCAAAATCCCAGGTGTAAATATCGGCCACTTCAGATTCGTCGGAAAAGATCACTAACTCGTTTTCGCAAAAGGTATTATCAAGGCTATCTAATTGATTGCGAATATCAAAATCAGCCGTTGTATTTTGTATCTGAACACTATCTCTTACGAAAGTTTCACAACCTTCCGGGCCGACAAGTGTCAAGGTGATGACTCTTTTACCCGGGCCGGGAACAAATGTATAAGCATGCTTGACCGGGCTAACATTACTGGCTTGATTACCATCTCCAAAATCCCAAAGCCAACCAGTTACATCTGTCGTATCCTGAAGTTCAAACTCAAGCGTGTCACCAAAACATATTGCTTTTGGAGCGAAAGTGAAATCTCCGGTTGGGCCAATGACCTCAATATCCCGAGTGGTGGTATCTGCACAACCAAACGAAGTCGAGACAATCAACTCTAAGGTATAACTTCCAACCTCATAATTGGTAGCTACACTATCTCCGGAAATGGGTTGTGTCCCGTTGCCAAAGTCCCAAATCTGAGTTAATGGTGGGAAATTAGTAGCAGAGACATCCACAAAGTCGATAATTCCCGGACACAATTGATCCGTTGTGTCTTTGCTGGCACTTAGGTCTGCAATGGGATATTCCTGGATAGAAATTGTAGTTGAGGTTTCTCCCATACAGCCACTACCTACTTCAGTGAATTGCAATTGGACCATGACATCTCCGGTTTGTCCCGGATTTGTATAGGCGATCGTATCAATACGCTGAGTTCCCATTTCTCCGTTGCCAAAATCCCAATTGAAATTAAGGAAAGAGCCTTCTTGGGTGAAGTCAGAAGCGGTGAATATAATTTCGTCACCCAGACAGATACCTTGCGGTACCGGAGTGATGTTACTTACCGGTTCATACCAATTCAGCGTTAAGGAACCACTGCCAGGGCAGCCCACGGCATCTTCAAATGAAACATTGATAACATAGTTCTGACGATTTTCCGGTGGCATAGTATAAGTGTAGACCGGCAGACTATCGGTACTGGTACCCATCGCCGGATCGCCAAATTCCCATTCAATACTGACGAGTGTAGTATCCGCGGTAGTAGCATTACCAAAAGTCACGGTAGCCGGATTACAGATAGACAGGTCGTCTGCCGTTAGATCCGGATAGATTCCAAAGACGGTTACATCTATTTCTGCCGTGTCGGTACAGCCATTAATATCTTCTACCACTAATCTCACGCGTTGCGAATCAGGCTGATTAAACATATGCGAGATGCTGGAATCCTGCGTAGTAATTGGTCTTTCTACATTCGGGAAATACCAGGTATATCCTTTCCAACAGTCGTCATCCACACCTTCCGAGAGCGTAGCGTCCAGTTGGTATTCTTGTCCAAGACAAAGGATAGTATCCAAAGTAATATTTGCCTTGATATCCCGGATATAAATAGTTGCGGAATCTACTGAAGCCGGACAACCACTCGTTCCATTTATCGCAGTTAATTTTACGACATAATTTCCGGTATCCGGAAAGGTGAAGATGGTATCGAAAGCCATGCTACGACTCATCGTATCCCCAAACTCCCACAGCACACTGGTCGCATCCAAACTGGAATCTCTAAAGGAAACCGTAAACGGATTGTCACAGTCAATTTCATAATCTAACACTGCAATGGGACCTCTGACATTGATGTAATCATCCTTAGTGACAGTTGTATAACAACCATTATACTCTACGGTCAGGGAAACATCCATCATCCCGGTTTCCCGCTCAAATGCCCAGGCTAATGAGGGATCCTGGAAACAATGGAAGGAGCGACCCCGATCTGTTTCAAAATGCCAGGCATCAATATCAGTGTTTGCGGTGAGGTCAGTAAAGCGGACGGTATCTCCGGGACATACATCCAATTGATCCGCCATGAAATCGACACCGCTAATTTGGTCACCTACCAGGATTTGAATAACATAAGAGGTATCCATACAGCCATTCTGATTGGTAACAATTAGTCGGGCATCATATTCACCTGCGCTTGTATAAGTATGAGTAACAGAATTACTATCATTTCGGGTTTCCGTACTGCCATCCCCAAAATCCCAGAACCATTCGGTTAATGGAGAGAAGGAGGAAGAAGAGTCGGAGAAAGTTACTGTCAAGGGCAGACAACCCTGAATGTCATCAATGGTAAATAATGCATTTGGTTGATGAATGGTATCGGTGACCCGAAATGTTGCTACACAACCGGAAGGGTTGGTAACCCGGAGGCGTGTATCAAAGTAAAGACCACCGTTGATGGAGTGGATGGTCGTATCTTCATTTTCATAAGTGTAGGTAGGGGCAAAAACCGTGTCCGTATCTCCTCCCTCAAAGGTCCACTGGTAGGTGGCACCACTTAGATTTGTATTCGGTGTGAATACGGATGTGAGGGTTTTGTTACAACTAAAGGTTGGAACGGAAGTAAACGTAGCATCTGCCTCATCTACAAAGATGGAGAAAGTAGTATCGCTGGTGCATTCTCCATCCGGAGAGGTCAAAGTAAGGGAAACAGTTTGTACACCCCGTTGAGTAAAGGTAACTGTATAATTATTAGTGCCGGTGATACGGCTACTGGTTGAATTATTGCCAAAGTCCCAAACTGCATTATCAATAAGGTTATTATTTTCCAGGACGAAGGGTAAAAAAGTACAAGTTGTATCGGGATACACTAAATCGATCAGGGGCGGACCTACGTTGACAATTCGAGTTGCCGTAGCTTCACAGCCAGTAGTGTCGTTAACCGTAAGTGTCACTGTATATCGACCAATTTCGGTATAAGTCACTGGAACCGGATTGCGATCAGTGGAATTTAGTCCATTACCAAAATCCCAATCGTATACATAATCCGGATTGTCAGGAGTACTGTTAATGAAATTGACAGTGAGCGGCGGTTCACAGGCACTGATCGTATCTCCGGTAAAACTGACTGTAGGCGCCTCATCCATGGTAACTGCATTTGACTCGGTAAGCGTCACATCACATCCTTGGCGGTTAGTAGTTAACCCAACACTTACGCCGAAGTTCCCAGTTACTGTATATAAATGGCTGCTCGTATCCGTGTTCAAAACATCTGATTGGCCATCTCCGTATACCCAGGCATAACGACTGATCTCAATACTGTCATCAGCGTTGATCAAAGCTTGTAAATTGACTAAAGTCGGAGGACAGCCAGAAGCAGGGTCAGCGACTATATCAATTAGCGTAGGCTTGGCATAGATAGTAATTGTGGTCGTATATAAAACCGGACCACCTGATGTTTCTCTGAATTCAACCGTAAAATCTCCGGGTGTAGTATAGACGTGCCCCGGGTTTTGTACGTCTGATGTTTCTGTGTCTCCGAAATCCCAGAAAAAAGTACTGGAACCAGGAGGCGCAGTAAATGAAACATTCAAAGGTGCACAACCTTTGTTAATACTTGCAGTTTGGGCAACAAGCGCACTGCTGCAAAGCAGGAACGCCAGAAAAGTAAACCAAGTCTTCATATATGTGAAATCAGTTTGGAAAGGAGCAAATATAACAGGATTTTGCGATTCTTTGACAAATAGCGTGTTTTCGTCAAACAAACGTTTATTATTTGCTTGCATAATTCAAAAAATGTATGTTTGTAGCTCATAATGAACTTCAAACGGTTTCTAAAGCTACATTATATCAGTTACTTTTGCAACTATGAAATTAATCATACGTTTTTTCAGCCTCTGTGTTTTGTTTTTTGTCTGCTTTACGGCAAATAGCCAGGATATTATTACAAAACAGGCCCCGCTTCCTTGTTTAGATAAGGAATTAACCATCGTTGCCCATATTGTCCGAGACTCTATGGGAGAAGCGAATACCACCGAAGCTCTTATTCAAAGTAACGTGGATCGACTAAACGAAACTTTTGCGGACATATGTGTCCGTTTTTCTATTTGTGAATTTAATTACATTGACAATTTTCAGTACGACGAACTGGAGGTGTCTGAAGGAGAATGGGAAGAATTACAGATCAAATATCGACAAGACAATCGCATTAATATGTTTTTTGTCAATTCTATTGATAATGATACGGCGGTGTGTGGGTTTGCTACGCTCAGGGGAATCACAATCCTGGATGCCGGTGGGGTCGTGGTCAAAAAAGAATGTGTAACAGATAATGCCACTGCTATTGCGCACGAAATGGGGCACTACTTTGGTCTCTTACATACTTTTGAAGGAGAAGGGGATGAATTGGTAGATGGAAGTAATTGTGATACCGAAGGAGATCGCATCTGTGATACGGCTGCTGATCCCTATATTTTTACTGAGCCGGTCACTTCCTATGTCGACGTAAACCTGGGTTGTCGCTTTATCAACGGTCGGCAGGATACCAATGGTGAATTTTATCGCCCTGATGTCGCGAATGTCATGTCTTATTATCCGGAAGAATGCAAATGTGGGTTTACCTACGGGCAATTGAAGGCTATGGCTGATTTGTGTATTTCTGCCTCCGGAATGTGGTAGGCATAGGATAAGAGTTTAGCTATAAAAAAAGAGAAAGCCAGTAACGGCTTTCTCTTTTTTTATTATAGAAGGACAGGCCCTAGTTTTCTGCGGTAATGATGTATTGGTAGGACAAGGTCTTGTCATCTGTTTTCACCATTTTATACCCTGCCATGATGAGTTCCTTTTCAAGCTGCCCTAAAGCAATTCTGGCTTCGATCGGAGGTCCCACTGGTGTGTTTTTCTTTTTAAAATCAATAATCACCAAACGGCCGCCCGGTGTAATGCCTTCTTTCAAAGCACGCAAATACTCAAGCCGTTTTTCAAAGTACATACAAGTGTTAACGATGAGCACGACATCCACCTCTCCCTTTTCTAACTGCGGATTATCAGGGCTTACGAGTCTTGTTTCTAATTTTTCCTGAGCAGCTAATGGTAAAATTCCCCGTTTCGTTCGGTTGATCTGGTCCACAGCCTTTTGTTCAATATCAATTGCGATAACTTTTTTTACTTTTTCCTGCTGGGCCAACCGAAGGCTGAAATATCCATATGGCCCCGCACCAATATCGGCTATGACCTTGTCCTGTAAATCACCTAATAAGGAAATCACTAACTGCGGCTGTTGCCAGATGTCTCGATTTTCAGTATGATCAAACTCAAACGGATCCTCATTAATGGGCATGGACGAAGGCTGACTTACGCCATAGTCATGCGTGATTTCATTAGGGTGGGTCTCCCGGTTATTGTATTGGTCTGCAGGAGGATCACATTGGGAAAAAAGTAAAACTGCTGTGACTAAAAAAAGGTAAGCTGCTATTTTCATGAAAATAATTGAGTTCAATATGGTATAAACATGCTTTAAGTTCCTGATCTATGTTAAAGATAGAGCTTTTTTACGGTAAAAAGGTTGGGTGATTCTATAATTCTTTGTTGACTCTGGCGATCAACATCTTTAGTTTAGTTGTCCAAATTCAAGCATTAATTTGACCATCTCATTTCTAACTATGCTGCTTTTTACCGAAAAATTATTAGCTATAATACTAAACGCTCGAAGTCGGCCATCCGGCCCGGGCACAAAACCGGTATAAGAACGTACACGCTCCATACCGCCACTTTTTGCGCTGAGCTTTCCCGCTACGGTACTACCCTTAAATAACCCACGGAGCGTGCCGCTTCTTCCTGCTAAAGGTAAAGTCGGGGAGAATTGTTCATACCAATCCTTGTCTTTGGCAACAATTGTCATGATGCGGGCCAATTGTTCGGCAGAAATGCCATTGCGAGGAGAAAGTCCACTGCCATCTTCCAGGAATAAACCTTCCGTTGATAATCCTTTTTGTTGCCAAAAATTTACTACTGTATTGATTCCTGCTGCCGTACTCGCTTCTTTCTGTTCTTTCCATCCCATCATTTTAAGTAAGCTTTCGCAGTAAAGATTGATACTTTTTTGATTAGTAGCGATTAATATGCTGGAAAGTGGTGGCGAGTAGAGCGTGAGGAGAGAACTACGGGGCATTTCGAGTTTAGGTCGAAAATGAGTCGGTGCTTGTTGAAGTTCAAAGAGAGACACAGCTGTTTTATTTGTTTTGATGCCGTTTTTCTCCAGTGCCTCCATTAATAAGCTGGCAGCAAAGGCGGGCGGATCTGGAATTGCTCCTTTGATCGTCATCTCACCGGTACCTATGGGTATCGTGCCACGGATAAAGCGGGTATAATTGAATGGAGAACCAAAAATATAAGCCTGATCACCCGTCCCTTTTTCAGCGGACTGAATTTCGTTGATCAGCATTAAGCCCGGAACTTCGGGATCCATATTAGTGATTTCAGGCTTTGCGCCCAGGGTTGGTTTTTGTTGTAAGCTAAGGTAATAGCGATTATCATGAATATTGAGGCCCCAGGCTCCGGTAGCGTAGTAATTGCCCAAGTCCTCCCATAGCCAGGTACGCCCATTGACGGCCGTTTCGTAGAACGAGGCGTCGCCGATGATATAACCTGCAATTGATTTGATCCCTGCCGCTTGAATGACTGTTGTCCATTTTTTTAAAACGTCTTCTAAAGGTGCTGCGTCATCCAGGTCATTGGTACCCAGCGTAGGGTCACCGTAACCTTTGATATAGATGTTGCCGTTTAAGGTTCCATTAGCATCGATCGTTCCATCATATTGTAACTCCGTGCGAAAACGGAAGTCCGGACCTAAAATTTTCAACGCGGCTGCGGTGGTCACTACTTTTAGACTAGAGGCGGGTATTAAACTTTTTTCTTCTCCAAATTCAGCTAAGGTTTTCCCTGTTTCCACATCCAGCACAACCACTCCTACTAGTCCGTGTTGAAATAGCTTTGAGTGACCAAATTGGTCAACAGCTTGTTGTAATTTTGTTTGTCCAATTAGACTTTGTGTAAAAAAAAGGGCAACAAAGCAAACAATGTATTTCATTGAATTGTCTTTTTGGGGTAATATAGTAAAAAATGAAGTCAGAAGTCAGAAGTCAGAAGTCAGAAGTCAGAAGTCAGAAGTCGGAAGTCGGATCGTTCCGGCAAAGCCGTTACTGTCGGAAGTCAGATGACCGAAAGAAAGTCTGCTTTGCAGTTTTCTTTCAGTCGCGGGTTGCGCGTAAGTCCGGAAAATAACTATGTGATTTTCCGGATGGGCATCTGACTTCTGACAAAGGCGGTTTAGCGGCTTGATCCGACCTCCGACTTGAAAAAACATAACAATTTGCATAAATCAAATAGTAGTGCTCCGTTCTCTTGGTTGATCAAAATGGCTTGGCGAGACAGCCGTCGCAACCGTAGCCGCCTCTTTATTTTTATCTCTGCAATTATCGCTGGGATTGCCGCTCTGGTGGCCATCAACACCTTTAGCGAAAACCTCCAAAAGGATGTAGACCGCGAAGCGAAAAAACTACTCGGGGCTGATTTGGTTCTCGGTGCTAACCAACCAATTCCTGCAAGTATTCAGGGCTTGGTGGACTCGATCGAAGGGACTCGATCAGCAGCGACCAATTTTGTCTCCATGGCCTTTTTTCCAAAGAATGAAGGTTCCAGGTTAGTACAGGTAAAGGGCGTGAAAGGCATTTATCCTTATTACGGGACCTTGATGACTGAGCCCAAGATTGCCGCTACCAATTACCAGGAGAAGGGATCGGCACTGGTAGAGCAAACCCTGATGATACAGTTTGATCTGGAAGTAGGAGATAGCGTACGGTTAGGGGAGACCTATTTTAAAATTGGCGGAATTTTAATTTCTGCACCTGGTCGTTCTGGTGTTGCCGGTTCTTTTGCTCCGGTGATTTATGTGCCACAGGATCGAATTGTCGAAACCGGACTAGTACGAACGGGATCCCGGGTATTTTATCAATACTATTTTCAGACCTTACCAGAGTTTGATGTAGATGAATTTGTCGAGATAAACCGGCAACGTTTTCGGCAGGCATCTTTAAATGTAGATACGGTAGAATCCCGTCGGGAAGATTTGAATGAGGCTTTTTCCGATCTAAACTCCTTTCTTAATCTGGTAGGATTTATAGCCTTGTTGCTGGGATGCATCGGAGTGGCCTCTGCGATTCATGTGTATATTAAAGATAAGATCCCGACGGTGGCCGTTTTACGTTGTTTGGGAGCCAGCGGCCGGCAGGCTTTTCTAATCTATTTAATCCAGATATTTGGAATTAGTGTGTTAGGGGCTGTAATGGGTGCTGCGATCGGAACAGCCCTACAGGTTGCTTTGCCATTGGTCTTAGGTAGCTTTTTACCAGTGAGTGAGGTGAGTACGGGTGTTTCCTGGATGTCAGTAGGGCAGGGGATTATTACAGGCGTAGCCGTAGCCGTATTGTTTGCGTTATTGTCTTTATTGAAAATCAGAAAAACATCCCCATTGCGAGCGATTCGCAACCAACTGGAGAGTGATATTGGCGGCAGAGATCCACTCAATTGGGTGGTATACGGTTTAATTACCATGTTTGTATGTGGCTTTACCTACTTACAAACAAAAAGCCTGATAGCGGCTATTTCTTTTCCGGTGGCGATTATTGTAGCTTTTGGTCTTTTAGCCGGAGTTGCCTATTTATTGATGTATTTGGTTCGGCGCTTTTTTCCCCGGCACTGGAGTTATGCCTGGAGACAGGGGATCGCCAATTTGTATCGCCCTGGCAATCAGACCTTGATCCTACTTGTAACAATAGGACTCGGAACTGCTTTGTTATCAACCTTGTTCTTTACCCAGGAGTTATTACTAAAGCAAGTAGCTATCTCTGGAAGTGAGGGTCGCCCAAACATGATCCTCTTCGATATTCAGCCAGAACAGGCGGAAGGGGTCGCCCAGCTTGTCAGAGACAATGATTTGCCGGTAGTACAGCAGGTGCCTATCGTGACGACACGGATTACAGAGATTGACGGTTTAACAAAGAGTATGCGTTTGCAGGATACTACCTCAAAGGTGAAGCGTTGGGTGTTTAACCGGGAATACCGGGTAACTTACCGGGATACACTTATTGAATCTGAGACAATTACAGATGGTGTTTGGCGGCCTGGTCCGGTTGGACCACAGGACACAATTTTTATTTCCATTGCCGAAAATAATGTAGATGATATGCAGGTGAAGATTGGAAGTAAAGTTGTTTTTAATGTTCAAGGTGCCCTTCTGGAAACCTACGTGGGTAGTGTCCGAAAGGTAGATTGGCAAAGATTGCAAACCAACTTCTTTGTAGTTTTTCCAACCGGGGTATTAGAAAAAGCGCCGCACTTCGATGTAATTATTTCCCGGAGCGAAAGCCCGGAACAAGCAGCTTTGTTTCAACGAGCACTCGTTAAGGGATATCCGAATGTTTCGGTGATTGAGTTGACACAGGTTTTGAAAGCTGTAGATGATGTGTTAGGGAAGGCATCTTTTGTGATTCGCTTCATGGCTTTGTTCAGTATTCTTACAGGCCTGTTGGTCTTACTTAGCTCAGTTGTTTTGAGTAAATATCAACGGATGAAAGAAAGTGTTCTGTTAAGAACTCTCGGGGCTAGTCGTGGACAGATTTTGCGGATTAACGCCTTAGAATATTTAGTCATGGGTGCCTTATCCGCCCTGACAGGAATAGGGTTGTCAATTATCGGTGCCTGGTTATTAGCTTATTTTGTTTTTGATATTCCATTTAGTTTTAACCCCTGGCCACTATTAGCCTTTTTCGTGATTATTACGCTGCTCACGCTGGTGATTGGCCTGGTGAATAGCAGGGGAGTAGTGAATCGCCCACCTTTGGAGGTATTGCGAGCCGGATAATGGGAGAACAATAGGTTAAAAGGTTATCCAAAATCTATTATGGTGCTTGCCACTAATATACTTTAATTGATTTGTCATAAAAAATATACGGTGGTACTTCAATTTGCAAATGTAATGTTGTTTGGCAGTAAATAAATATGCTGCGAGGCTAACACATTCGATCCAACAAAATTAAATAAACTACTGAAGGGGGACTTTTCTCATGTCTGGGTACTAATGGGTAGAAACAATTTACAAAACCCATTAAAATCCATCAGTATGAGCACCTCCAACTTGAATTTTGTTTACCTGAAATCTTTTATCCTTATGGTATTCATGGCTTTCGCCGTGATGGTACAAGGAAAGACGTATAAGTAATTTTTGAAATACGAAGGCGTGGCCACCCTGGCAGCTTTGGCCCATCCAACAAATACTTTTCAAGGAGGTAAGTATAGGATTTATGATGACATGGTCATTATTGAAATATTTTATGAGGGAAATATTCGTACAAAAGTAAGATTGGATGTTAATAATGGTGCGGTGATCGGTGTACACACCTTGTATGACAATGATTGGTTCCCACCATTTTTGGGGATAGAATTAATGAAAGATTTACTCTACGACTTAGCGAAAGAAGTAGATAGTTCTAGTAAAGTGACTAACTCTTACGAAAAATGGTTGAATAAAACTGTATATGAATTCAACGGGAAAGAAATTGTGATGCTGGTTATGACTTTGAGTTGGTTGGGTTATTAAAGAAGAAAATCAGATTGATTACTATCTATACCCCTTGCGTATAAAACGAAAGGGGTAAATTTTTGTCAAAAAGGTATTCTAAAAGAGCACTGAATTCCCTATCTTTCCTCCATGAAAAATCTATCTCTTACGAAAAAAATACTACTGGGTCTGGTCGTCCTCTTACTGCTCAGTCAATTTATCCCTATGGATAAAACTAATCCGCCGGTAAAACCTGGTCAGGATTTTTTCCAGCTTACTACTGCCCCGGCTGAAATAGCGAACCTGGTCAAAGGAGCTTGTTATGATTGTCATTCCCATAACACGAAGTGGCCCTGGTATACTAATATCTCTCCGGTGAATTTTTGGATTAGAGGTCATATCCGCGGCGGAAGACAGCACTTGAATTTTTCCGAGTGGGCCAGTTATCCCCTGGACAAACAAAAGCATAAAATGGAAGAGGCCTTTGAGGAAATTGAAGAGGAACATATGCCTTTAAAGTCTTATACCTGGTTACACCCGGAAGCCAAATTGTCAAAAGCACAAAGGGATCAATTGGTCGCCTTTTTTAAAGAGCAATCCCAGTAGCGTTGCCTTTAGGCGACGCATAGCTAAACTCAATAAGCCTGCCTTTACACGATACATGGCTACCCCTCGCAACCTTGTCCTTTACACGACGCATAGCTAAGCTAGCCTAAAGCCCATCATCATATTAGCGGTGGAGGTTATCTAGTTCTGCGTCGCCTGAAGGCGGCGCGACGGGGTAAAAAAAAGCCTCCATCACAGCAAAGTGATGGAGGCTTTTTTTGTAAAGCGTCGCCAAAAGGCAACGCGACTATCCGCCTACCTTTTTTGTAGCTTCGATCTTGTTTAACAACAAGGCGGCTTTCATTAAGAAATCATCCTTGTTTTGGGTGAATTCCTGAGTAACCATCAATAAGCGAGCAGCATCATAAGCAGCAGACTTAGGGACGATCTGGCGAGCAGCAATTGGGTGCAACCAATACTCGAAGCCATTCGAACGCAGGTGGGTCTGAGTATTTTGGAAGTTAATTACTTTAGCCAGTTTATTCAATGAAAAAAGGTAATTTGTCTCTTTGGTAATGTCTTTTTGCAAATCGAGGATCTCTACTCTATGGAACTGAATGCCAGCTTTTTCACAAAGAAAGATGTCGCGACGGCCATCAAAAGTATAAATTACTTGGGGACGATATTTCATCATGCATTTTCCGAGAAAACGCTTGAGATTATTGCGGGCAGGACGTAAGTTTCTAAAAGCATAGTCAAGTTGGCGCTCATCCAATTGAAACTCTTCGTCATAAGGTCTGATACGATGCGTGCGCATATTCATTACTTCACGGACTTTGGCAATCGTATTACCTAGATCATCTGTTTTGGAAAATACATTCACAATATCCACATCCAGCTCATTGGTCATACTCTCTAAGAAAATCTTATTGGTATCCGGTTGGAAAACCAAGAAAGAAGCCTCACTGATTGCGTAATAATTAGGATACCCTCCATAAATGTTGCCGTACTTGAGCTCTAAAAAACCGATGTTGAATTGGTTCACGGTAAATAGTTAGTATAGGTTAAACAATAGTCTTATTCTAAAATCTCTAATCTTTATAAAAAATCAATGCTTTGAAAGTTTTCAAAGGTGTATTAACCATACGGTAAATAAAAGGATTTTGTTTTATTTACACCAGTTTTTTGTGAATAACTTACTGTATTCTTCAAAAAACTAAGTTAATAAAAATTTCCCACTATCATAAATCTTTTCTTCATCCGCAAAGATTTCCCCTCCATTTTTCATATTTGCAATCATATCCCAATG
>CBDUIU010000027.1:0-14293 GCA_965367335.1 uncultured Saprospiraceae bacterium | reverse complement strand
CCATTCGAACGGATCAAAGCTGGAAAAATCCACGCATTCTCCCTAACGAAAAAATTACCATCACCTTTTTAGATGTAAACTACCAGGAGGTTGCCACAGCCAGTGGGATGACAAATGAGTATGGTGCTTTTTCCGGCTCATTCACGGCACCCAAAAGTGGCTTGTTAGGAAGAATGACCTTGCGCTCAAATTTAGGTAATGCACAGGCTGGTTTTCGGGTTGAAGAATACAAACGCCCCAAATTTGAGGTCAATTTTGATCCGGTTGCGGATAGTTATCGTTTAAACGATTCGGTAGAAGTCACCGGATTGGCTAAGGCTTATGCTGGTAGTAATATTGATGGTGCACAAGTAAAGTATCGCGTAGTGCGGGAAGTTCAGTATCCCTATTGGCCTTATTGGAGGTTCGGTGGTTATTACCCACCTCCGGGCTCAAAGTCTCAGGAGATTGCCAATGGAAGTATAACCACGAATGAGCAGGGTAAATTTACGATCAAATTCCAGGCAGCACCGGACCTATCGGTGAATCCTAAGAATAAGCCTACCTTCCGTTTTAAGGTGATGGCGGATGTTGTTGATATTACCGGGGAAACACATAGTGGAAGCCAGACTACAGTTGTGGGGTATATCTCATTGGACGCAAGCGTACAAATTCCCGATCAAGTCAATGCGGATCAATTGAACTCTGTAAAGGTTGTGGCAAATAACCTGAATGGTCAGGCGCAACCCGTCAAAGGTAGTCTGACAATTCACCGCTTAACAGCACCATCAGTTCCATTAAGACCTCGAATGTTTGCTGTGCCGGATACTTTTGTAATGGACGAATCCACCTTTAAACAGTTTTTCCCTCACGATCCTTATAAACAAGAAAACCTGATGGGGAGCTGGCCGAAAGGCGCAGAGATATGGACAAATAATTTCAATACCGGTGATACCACTCTGGTAGAGCTACCTAAAGGAATACTAAATCCTGGTTATTACGAAATAAGCCTGCAAACCAAAGATCGGTATGGTGTGGAAATAGAATGGAACAAACGCTTTATGGTGTATCGTTTAGATGGTGAGTCTATTCCGAAACAAGCCATCAATTTAGACATTAATGAACAGGACGCGGTGGCTCCGGGGGAGCAGGCAAGCTTTTATTTTGGTTCCGCTTTTGAGTCTGTTAAAGCTTTTTATCAGGTTGAACTAAATGGAGAGATGATCGAGGAAAAATGGGTGGATATCAAAGGCTTAACTAACTTTACTTTCCCAGTTAAAGAAGCTTATCGGGGAAATATCTTTTACCGGTTCTCTTTCGTGCGTCATAACCGTTCATTCACTCAGACGAATACGGTTCAAGTACCCTGGACTAATAAAAAGCTTCATTTTTCATACGAGACATTCCGGGATAAACTTGCACCCGGGCAGGAGGAAGAATGGCGGATCAGGATATCTGGCCCAGATAAAGAAAAGGTAGCAGCGGAAATGGTAGCTGCTATGTACGATGCCTCCCTTGATGCTTTTGCGCCTAATAGCTGGAGCTGGAACCTGTGGACAAATAACCGAATTCAGGTACAAATGTACCCAGCGGGTTTCCGTGGACGTAATGGACAGTTGATTGCTGATGAATGGAATAATTACGACAGTGCTCCTTATCGTGCCTATCGAAACTTAGAATGGTTTGGTTTTAATTATCCGCATCGTTTTGCAACGATGAGAAGTAGAGCTGATAATGTCGAAGTACTTTCTGATGTAGCTATGGCACCATCACCAGAGATGGAGGAGGCTCCTGCTCAGGCAAATGGTGAAATGCGTCAAAAAGATTCAGATGGAATAGCGTCAAAAACGGCGGGACTTTCTGCGGATGAATCAGCTACAAAGGAGGAAGGGGAACAACTTGCTCCAGCCCCTCCGGCTGTCCGAACCAATCTCAATGAAACAGTTTTCTTTTTCCCAAAACTGAAAACCGATGCAAAGGGAGATGTCATTCTTTCCTTTACAATGAACGAAGCCTTGACTCGTTGGAAATTTTTAGGCATGGCCTATACCAAGGATTTGAAATCCGCTTTTACGGAAAAAGAAGTGCTTACACAAAAGGAATTAATGGTGCTTCCCAACCCGCCTCGTTTTTTCCGGGAAGATGATCAGATTGAATTTACGGCCAAGGTAAGTAACCTGTCTGAAAAGGACCTGACTGGGGTAGCCGAGTTACAGCTATTTAACGCGCTGACGAATGAGCCTGTAAATAGTTTGTTGGGGAATGACAAAGTCTCTATTCCTTTTACGGCAAAGGCCGGTCAATCAGCTCGATTAGCCTGGAATCTGTCTATCCCGGTAGGGGAGGTACCTGCATTGACACACCGGGTGATTGCACGGGCTGAAAATTTTAGCGATGGAGAAGAAAGTACCACTCCGGTATTGACCAATCGCATGTTGGTCACCGAGACGATGCCTTTACCTATTCGCGGCAATACCGAGAAGACCTTTGTTTTTACCGCTATGCAAAAAGCGAGTGAATCGAATACCCTGCAGCATCACCGTTATACCTTGGAGTTTACTTCGAATCCAGCCTGGTATGCTGTTCAGGCTTTACCCTACATCATGGAATATCCCCATGAATGTACAGAGCAAATTTTCAATCGCTATTACGCCAATGCCTTAGCTACTTCCGTGGCCAACGCGCATCCTAAAGTGAAGCAGGTGTTTGAGCAATGGAAGAATACCGATGCCATGTTGAGTAATTTAGCAAAAAACCAAGAGTTAAAATCTGCTTTGCTGGAGGAAACTCCGTGGGTGCTTGCTGCGCAGAATGAAGCCGAACAGAAGAAGAACATTGGCTTATTATTCGACCTGAACCGAATGGCCGATGAGCAACAAAGTGCATTGAACAAACTTGCAGAAAGACAATTGACTAATGGTGGTTTTGCATGGTTTCCCGGAGGGCGTGACAACTGGTATATTACTCAGTATCTGGTGGAAGGAATGGGGCACCTGAATGCCTTGGGTGTTAGTATCAATGGTGTTCAAGCCGCTGCTAATGTTCAAGCTCAAGCCGTCCAATATATTGATGATCGAATAGCAGAACATTATAAGGATCTGGAAGAAAGGGTGAAAAAAAGTAAAGGAAAGATGGAAGATGATCACCTGGACTATATCGCCATCCATTATCTCTATGCTCGTTCTTTTTACAATACTATTCCGCAACAGGCTACAACCAGAAAAGCGGCGGAATATTACCTGGGACAAGCCGAAAAATACTGGGTGGATAAAGGAAGTTATGCCCAGGGAATGATTGGCTTGGCTTTACACCGAATGGAGCGTGTAAAAACACCTGCAAAGATTATTCAGTCGCTTAGTGAACGCGCCATTCGGAACGAGGAATTAGGTATGTACTGGAAGATGCCGGCAGGTTATTTTTGGTATCAACATCCGGTGGAGACTCAAGCCTTGATGGTGGAGTTATACGAAGAAGTAGCCAAGGATGCGAAGAGCGTAGAAGAGTTAAAGATTTGGTTATTGAAAAACAAACAAACTACGCACTGGAAGACAACGAAGGCTACGGCAAATGCCGTATACGCATTATTGAAATCTGGCGATAATTGGTTGTTAGAAGATCAACCTGTAGCTATTACTATCGGATCCAAACAATTAAATCCCGATGACTATGAAAGAGAAGCCGGTACCGGTTATTTTAAAACGCACTGGGATGGAGCAGCGGTAACAAAAGACATGGCGAAGATCAGTCTTAATAACCCCAACAAGTCAATTGCCTGGGGAGGGGTTTACTGGCAGTATTTTGAGCAGCTGGATAAGATTAAAACGTTTGAAGAAACACCGCTGACGCTGAAAAAAGCCTTGTTCCGTGAGGAAAATACCAATAGCGGCCCCGTCCTGAAACCGATTGGTGAAGACGTAAAACTCGAACCGGGTGATAAGCTCAAGGTACGGATCGAGCTTAGGGTAGATCGGGACATGGAGTATGTACATATGAAAGATATGCGGGCTTCCGGGTTCGAACCTCTCAATGTGTTGAGTCGTTATAAATGGCAGGATGGTCTTGGTTATTACGAAAGTACGCGGGATGTTGCTACTCACTTTTTCTTTAGTTATTTACCGAGAGGCACTTATGTTTTTGAGTATCCATTACGAGTCGTTCACCAGGGAGATTTCTCTAATGGGATTACGACGATCCAGTGTATGTATGCGCCAGAGTTCACGAGCCATTCGGAAGGAATCCGGGTTTCGGTGGAGTAGGAAGTTTTGGATAACCTGAAGAGTTTTCCTCGAATAAAACGCCTTACTCGTCGAGAAAAAACTGGAAGAGAAGTAGATAGATATGTATATTGAGTAAAATTATTTCCATGAAGAAGCGAAAAATTGCCAAAACCATTTTTAATACCGTAAAAAATACCGTTATGAGTGATTACAAAAGCGACCGATCCAAACATGCCGATACGATTATCCGTAACCATGTCATCTGGTCGATGGGAGCTGGTTTGATCCCTGTAATGATAGCCGATATTTTTGCCGTCAGTGCTTTGCAATTGGATATGATCCGACAGATGGCAAAGGTCTATGAAGTCGATTTTCAGGAACAACAAGGGAAAGCGATTGTCACTTCCTTGACCAGTAGTACATTAGCGCGACTGGGCGCGGGGTCAGTCGTAAAAATGATCCCGATCTTTGGTACATACCTGGGAGGAGTAACCGTCTCTGTTTTTGCCGGTGCCTCGACCTATGCCTTAGGAGAAGTCTTCAAGAAGCATTTTGATTCAGGAGGAACCATTCTGGATTTTGACCCGGATCGCCTGCGGAAGCTTTATAAAGAAAAGTTTGAAAAAGGAAAGAAGATGGCCAAAGAAATGAAAAAGCAACAGGAAGAATCCGGAGAGGATATTCCTGAGCCAGTAGGCGGCTTTTCCGTTCCTGGAGCAGTTGATGCTGATCCGGAAATTACGGTTGATCCTGTATCATCAGCGGCCGAACCTAAAACTGATGGTGGTAGTACTGATGTATTGGCTCGTCTGAAAGAACTGGGTGAATTGCGAGATGCCGGTGTGATTTCCGAAGAAGAATTTGCCATCATGAAAAGAAAACTCATTGAAGAGTTCTAATTAAACTAAGGGTTATTTCAGCATTAAGTAAATGCTTTGCCTAATGCTGTCAAATTGAGAAAGCGTTGATCAATCTTTGTTGATCAACGCTTTCCTGTTTTTTATAGAACATACGTTAGCTGTACTTAGTCCGGAGCACAAGCTTCCAATGCTACCTCTACCTCTTCTAATGTAAAAGAATCCAGGTTGTTTCCCCAGGATGATCCCACGAAATTAAGGATATTCGTTATTTCAACGGCATTCAGTTGATCAATGCCCGCCATGGGTTGTTCGAAGCGTTTACCATTGACAATGATCGGGTTCTCCAGACCATATCGGATGATACAAGCCAATTGCTCCCGGTTCAATGTCAAATAATCTGACTGAGCCAGGGGAGGGATGAGGCTCTTCAATCCCTGACCTTCCTTCATATGACAAGAAGCACAATAAGCTTGATACAAATTTTCACCCTGTCCGTAGGGTTGTTGTTCGCAGGAAAACAACATCGTACTGATGACCAGAGTCAAGCCCAATGATTTTATAAGGGAACACGACAGTGCTCGTTTGAGTCTGTCAAGCAATATTAGCCGACTTATAAAATAAGGAGAACCGAGACTCAAATTGTAAACCTTGGGCATGAGATCATAATTTTTGATGCTCATCAAGTAGCAATTGAATATCATCCATGAATTTAGTCACACTTTCCGGGTCTGTTCCTTCAGCGAATCCGCGGACATGCCGGTTAGCATCTACCAGGATCAATCGTCCACTGTGGTCAAAACCACCAGGAGCATCGGGGTCTTTGGCTGCAGCAATAAATAACTCATCTGCCATTTGATAAAGTTCTTCCTCCTCACCCGTAACAAAGTGCCAACGATCAGTCTCTACCTCTAATTTATCGGCATAAGCTTTTAGTTTGGGGACTGTATCATGTCTGACATCAATGGTGTGTGAGATAAAAACCAGGTTCTCTTCGTCTGCAAATTTATCGTAGATACGTAACATTTGTTGTTTTACTTTCGGGCAGATACTAGGACAGGAAGTAAAAAAAACGTCCGCTACATAAATTTTGTTAGCAAAAGTAGCATTGGTGATCACATTGCTATCCTGGTCAATAAATCGGAAATCTGAGATTTGATGAAAAACGGTATCTCCATCAACGATATCTCGATTACCTAAGATGGGTAATTGTTTTGGGGTAGAATCCGGCTCAACACAGGCGATTACTAACAAAAGGCTGGCTAATAGGAAGAGTTGTATTGGTTTCATTTATATTGAGTTATTGTTTCACTTTCTCCAAAAGGGCAGCCGCTTCATCCAGCCGCAAACTTAAGTTTTCTTTGATCGTTAAAATGGCTGCTTTTTTCTCGTTTAAATATTCCATTGCCTCTTGATGCGGCTTTTGTTCATAATGTCGATCAAACTGATTCATCCATTCCATCTTCGTCTTATTCAACTGCTCTAGCTCTTCCAATTTATCAACCATCTGCTGACGCAGATTGGCATCTAGCTTTTGTGCATATTCCTCGCTAGAGTAAACAGCTAAACCTGATCGAAGTTTATTAAACCTGATCATGAGCGGCATTATATCAGAATAAATAGTCATCGTGGAGTCATAAAGCTTAGCCCGGTCGATATAATCTGCCCGGGTAAGTTCATAAACGGCAGTTGGTCCTCCGTCCTTAGCCACATCGACTAACTCTTCCACAGACTGCACCGCGGGCGTATTGGTCGCAGTTGTCGAATTTTTTTCTTCGGTTCCGCAATTGGTTAACAGCAAAATAGAAATTAAATACAGATAAAATATTCGCATAATTTTTTTACATTTAGTGGGGCTGCAAAAATACTTAATTGTTTCTCCTTGTTCTCTATTTTTTTGTCATAATTAACTCTCTTGTTCAACTAAATATTATAGAAGATGTTTAATCAATAATAAATTCACATCCCTATGAAGAGGCAAAGACTTATCGTTTGGTTTAGACAGGATTTGAGGGTGCATGATAATGAAGCGCTTACCGATGCACTTCGCTGTGCCGAAGAAGTAATTCCAGTGTATATTTTTGATGAGCGGGTCTTTATGGGAAAAACGAAATTCGGTTTTCCGAAAACCGGTGCGCATCGTGCTCAGTTTATTATTGATAGTGTTAAAGATTTACGTCAGTCCTTGAAGGATTTGGGATGCAATCTTTTGGTAAGAGTAGGAAAGCCGGAAGAAATCCTCTTTAAATTAGCTAATGAATTAAAGACCTCCTGGGTCTTCTGTAACCGGGAACGAACTTCTGAAGAAATTAAAGTCCAGGATGCACTGGAAAAGAAGCTCTGGTCTATTGGTCAGGAGATTATTTATTCCCGGGGTAAAATGCTGTATTATACCCAGGATTTACCTTTTCCGGTGACTCACACGCCAGATACATTTACCCAGTTTCGCAAAGAAGTTGAAAAGTTTGTCCCGATCAGAAAGCCCTTGCCTTTGCCTGTAAAAGAAGACTTTAAGCCGATAATGGTCGCCTTGGATTACGGGCGAATTCCAGAGATTGAAGATTTCGGTCTGGAGCCGGTGGAAGAAAACGATCAGGTATCAATTAAATTTAAAGGAGGAGAAAAGGCAGGCAAAGAACGATTAAATTATTATTTGTGGGAAACGGATGCTATTAAAGAGTATAAGGAAACCAGAAATAACTTGCTGGGAGCTGATTATTCTTCAAAACTGTCTCCCTGGTTGGCTCAGGGCTGCTTGTCTCCAAAATATATCTACCATGAAATAAAGCGTTACGAAGAGGAAAGGACCAAAAATGATTCTACCTATTGGTTAGGAATGGAGTTGATGTGGCGTGACTTTTTTAGATTGATGGGAAAAAAATATGAAGAAAAAATTTTTCTAAAAGGAGGTATAAAAGAAGATATCAATCCCTCCTGGAAAAACGACAGGACACTATTTGAAATATGGGCAGAAGGGCGAACGGGCATCCCGTTCATTGACGCTAATATGCGAGAGTTGAATCAAACCGGGTTTATGTCCAATCGTGGGCGCCAAAATGTTGCTAGTTTCTTAGTCAAAGATTTGAAGGTTAATTGGCAGATGGGAGCAGCATATTTTGAATCTCGATTGATTGATTACGATCCGTGTAGCAATTGGGGAAATTGGAATTATGTGGCCGGTGTAGGTTCTGATCCTCGGGAAGACCGTTACTTTAACATCCTATCTCAAGCGCGACGATACGATGCCGAAGGAAATTACGTCAGACACTGGATTTCTGAATTGAAAAAGATTCCTGGGAAAAAAATTCATTTTCCCGATGAGTTGAGTGAAGAGGAACTGGCGACCTATCAGGTACGACTAGGAGTGGATTATCCTCGTCCAATGATCCATTCTAATAAGTGGAGTGTTTGATGTAGGTTGCTGTTACAATGCGCCAAAACAAGGGAGGCAACCCAAGTCTCAACCCAAATAATTCGTTATAGCTTTTGCAAAGCCAAACGCTCGGTCATGGTGGATTTTCCCTGTATCACAGTAAAGAAATACATTCCCGAGGCAAAGCGGGTCAGATCCAGGTGGCCCTGGTGGAGGCCTTTGAAATTTTCAACCCGCTCTTCTAACAATATTCGCCCGGTGACATCTGATAAGAAGAAACGAATGGCTTGTTCATCAGTAGAAGTAAACTGAAACTGAGCAATATCTGAAGCAGGGTTTGGGTATACTTGTAAATCGCGGAGTAACACTTCGTCCGGAGCATCGCCATCACAACAAGGCTGCCACATCACGATTTTTTTGATCTTAAATCCCATGATCACCTCAATCACCTGGTATACGCCATCGCGATTAATCTCAACGACGATCGTATCGCCAATTGCAGTGTTATTAGAGATCACTTTGATTAAATCACAAGAAGAGCGGATCTCAATATCATTGATATAAAGAATCACATCTCCAGGTAGTAAACCTGCCTGATCAGCAGCTGAACCTTCAATAATTCTTGTTATTTCTTCTCCTTCAAAATCATCCGTCGATACCGTCACAACACCAAATAATGGAGCATGTCGCACCGATTTTACCACGGAACAAAATTGTTCGCACGCCTTATCCTTTTCGGGATACAAACTGCTATCATAACCAAAATGTACAAATTCATGGTCCCCAATAAAAGAACCGTTTAGGTGAATACGAGAACGACTGTTTTTTGCCAGGAAATCTGCAATGTTAAAGTCCACTGCGGCTTGGTCGTGAAGCTCGATCGTGTCTTTCTTTGCGCCCTTTTTCTGATGAATGATATTCAACTTCATGGACTGAACTTTTTCCTGTTGGCCAGTAAGCAGGGTAGGGACGAAAACAACAACGGAAAGCAATAGAAAGAAGTAACGATAGTATGTCATAGGATGGATTTTCACAAAATATTTATACGCAAGCAAATATAAGGGCTTTTGAGGTATGATGCTATTTTGTATATGAAAAATTATGGTTTGAAAATTACCGGTAGAGTTGACCTGATCAAATCCAAAAAATGATTACATTGAAGACAGATTAATCTACAGACCATATGAAAATTTCTTTGCACCACGGCGATATTACTACGCTAGAAATCGATGCAATTGTCAATGCTGCCAATTCCTCGCTGATGGGAGGTGGAGGAGTTGATGGTGCCATCCACCGGAAAGGTGGACCGCAAATTCTCGAAGATTGCATCGCTACTCGTAATGAACAAGGTTCCTTGCCTGCTGGTCAGGCCGTGATTACCCGGGCGGGAAAATTACCAGCAAAACATGTGATTCACACCGTGGGTCCGATTTGGAAGGGAGGGCAGAAGAATGAGGAAAAGATCCTGGCAAATTGTTATGAAAATAGCCTGCGCCTGGCGGTTGAACATGGGTTAAAGCGAATAGCTTTTCCCAATATCAGCACAGGGATCTATCGTTTTCCTAAGGCATTGGCCGCTCCAATTGCCGTTAAGGCAGTAGAACAGTTTTCGGAGGCGGATCAGTTAGAAGAGGTGGTTTTTGTTTGCTTTGATTTGGAAAATCTGCAAATTTATCAGCGTGTGTTACAGGAAGCGTAACTCCACTCCGCATGGAGCTATTTTCGCTTACCCATTCCCTTCATCATATTTGCCATACCTGGAGTAGTTGTCATCTTATGCATCATCTTGCGCATTTGATCAAATTGCTTAATGAACATATTGATTTCATGAATATCGCGGCCACATCCTTTAGCAATACGACGTTTACGGGTCATGTTTAATAATTCGGGTTTACCGCGTTCCTCTGGTGTCATTGAGAAAATGATGGATTCTACTTTAGCAAAAGCACTATCATCGATGTCCAGGTTTTTGGTCATTTTACTCATGCCTGGGATCATGTTCATCAGGCTTTTCAAATCACCCATTTTGCGAATTTGATTGAGCTGACCCAAGAAATCGTTGAAGTCAAACTTATTCTTCTTGATCTTCTTTTCAATTCGCTTTGCTTCCTTCTCGTCAAATTGGGCTTGTGCCTTTTCAACGAAAGAAACGATATCACCCATACCCAGGATCCGCTGAGCCATCCGGTCGGGGTGAAAGATATCCAATGCCTCCATGGTTTCACCGTGAGAGACAAATTTAATGGGTTTGCCAACAGTATACTTGACGGTTAAGGCAGCACCACCTCGGGTATCACCGTCGAGTTTCGTTAAGACAACGCCATCATAGTTGATTCGATCGTTAAAGACCTTGGCTGTATTTACAGCATCCTGACCGGTCATTGAATCCACGACGAAAAGCGTTTCGTTGGGCGAAATAGCTTCTTTAATGTTTTCAATTTCCTGCATCATCGCTTCATCCACCGACAAACGACCAGCTGTATCTACGATCACTACATCAAAACCATGAGATTGTGCGTGCGCAATGGCATTCAGGGCAATGGCCACCGGGTTTTTATTTTCCGGCTCTTTATAAACGGGCACTTTGATTTGTTCACCCAAAACACCTAGCTGATCAATCGCTGCAGGACGGTATACGTCACAAGCGACCAGTAAAGGCTTTTTTGCTTTGCTATTTTTCAGATAATTTGCCAGCTTACCGGAAAAGGTCGTTTTACCCGAACCCTGCAAACCAGCAATCAGTACCACTCCGGGGTCACCCTTGACATTGATTCCGGCCGCCTGTCCGCCCATCAGCTTGATCAACTCGTCCATCACGATTTTGACCATCAGCTCACCGGGTTTCACCGCATTGAGTACGTTACTGGTACCTAAAGCTTCATCTTTGATATTATCCGTAAACTCTTTGGCAATCTTATAGTTAACATCCGCTGCCACCAATGCCCGACGAATCTCTTTAATAGATTGCGCGATATTAATCTCCGTTAATTTTCCTTCTCCTTTCAGCGTCTTAAACGCACCTTCTAATCTTTCATTTAAACTTTCGAACATATCTCTTAAATTATTGACAATGAATAAAGACTCATCTTTTGTGATTTAGCACGCAAATATACTGGTCTACAGTGATAATTGGTAAATTTACGCCTTACTTTTGTTGATTACTCTTATAACCATCACATATGAAATATTGTTTTATCCTCTTTTCGGTCTTTTTAACCTTGTTTTTCAGTAGTTGTAGTCAGAAAACTACTGCAGATATTAATCCGCCAGCACCGGGTTTTGACCTGGAAGCTTCTGATACCAAAGCAATTGCATTGGCAGATGCTGTGATGAAAGCGCAAGGGGGGCGACAAGCCTGGGACCAGACCCGCTATTTGGATTGGAACTTCTTTGGTCGTCGGCGCTTGCTATGGGATAAACAAGCTAATCGTGTTCGCATTGAAATTCCGGCCGATACAACGATTATGCTATTGGATATGAATGCGATGAAGGGGAGAGTGTTGCTAAAAGGAGAGGAGCAGAGCCATCCGGATAGCCTGCGCAAGTACCTGCAACGCGCCAAAGAGATTTGGATCAATGATTCTTATTGGCTGGTGATGCCTTTTAAATTAAAGGATACTGGTGTCACGCTTAAATACATTGGAGAACGAAAAGATACAAAGGATCGGCCTTGCGAAGTGGTGCAGCTGACGTTCAGTGGCGTTGGTGTCACTCCTGATAATAAATATGAAGTCTATATCGATCAGGAAACAAAGCTGGTTTGTCAATGGGCGTTTTTTCGGGCCTATTCTCATGATGAACCGGCCTTTATCACTCCTTGGGATAATTACCAGACCTACGGTAAGATCCAGTTAGCGGATGGCCGGGGAAAAGGTAAGATGGAAAGTATTAAAGTGGATGGGGCAGTGGAAGAGAAAGTATTTTTAGAATTTTGATGTTGATTTATTGTTAGAAATTCCTTAAACCGGCACCTGGATCCGAATTGTGGTTCCTTTGGGGTGGCCTTTTTCTATTTTCAGTTTACCACCAATGGAAGCGATTCTTTCATACATTGTACGTAAACCAAGGCTTTTTGACGTCACAACAGCTAACTCATGGTCGAAGCCTTTCCCGTTATCCTGGATGGTGATAACTAACTCCTTCGACAACTTTTGTAGGGAGACCTTAGCTGCGGTAGCTTCAGCATGTTTGACTACATTACTTAAAGCTTCCTGAATGGTTCGGAAGAGATTGATTTCAGACTTGTCGTCCAATAGGTCATCTACATTGTCAATTTCTTTGCTAATAAAAAGGTCGGTTGATTTTTCTATTTTATTCAACACCTCATTAATGGCGACGGTTAATCCGAATTTTTCAAGTTGGAACGGGTGTAAGTCTCGGGAAATCGAGCGCACTTCCTCTAAGGTATCAGTGATTAATTGTTGGTTTTCTAAAGTGATGTCCTGCGTAGAGGCTAATTGTTTTTTGATTAACAATAAAGATTGACCGACACCATCATGCAAATCTCTGGCTATGCGTTTCCTTTCTTCTTCCTGGGCATAGATTAAAGCTTCTGCAAACGCAATTTTATCATTTCGCTGTTTGCGAATTTTGTTGATATAAAAACCAAAGTATACAAAAATACCAAGAAGAAAAGTACCTAGGATTAGATAATTTCTTTGTTTCTTGATTTTTGCATTTTTAGTTTCAAGCATCATTATATTGTTCTTTTGTTCTAAAAGCTGTTTTTCTTTTTTGACAGTTTGGTATTTGGTTTCTATTTCTGCAATCGCTTTGTTGCGATCGAGCGCCACATTTTGATCGTTATAAGTTTTACTGCTTTCTAAATATGATAAAGCTTTTTCGAATTGTCCTAATGCTTTATACGTTTCATAAAGTTCCTGTTCTGCAAATGATTGGCGTCGTACTATGCCATTGTCCTTGGCTAATTTTTGTGCTGCTTTTCCATAAGCAATCGATTGTGGAAATTGACCTAATTCCCGATATATTCGAGCCATCCTCACCCGAATAGATATTTGCGTCATAACATCTCTCAAATCAGCGGAAAGAGTTTCTGCTTCTTTATTGAATTCAAGTGCTTTTTTATGCTCTTCTTTCAAACTATAAACATCGGTTAGATTACCAAGTACCATAATAATATTTCTTTTATCATTATTCTGTTTGCTCATCTCCAGGGACTGATTAAGCACGGTGATGGCTTTGTCCGCATAAATAAGCATACTATCCAGGTATATCTCTTTGTTATTTAAAATGGAATCTGCTTTTCCTTTAAAAAGAGTAGCTCTGTTTTGGTAAACAATACCTTGGTTATTGAGTATATAAAAAATCGCCCGGGGATCCTTAATCCTTTTGGCTACATACATAGCTTTTTCATAATATTCCGCTGCTTTACCCAGTCGGGCCGTTCTTTGAAAGGTCGCACCAATGTTGATTAAAGGCTTCACGATATTTTGTGAATCCTTTAGCAATTCCCAAGCAGCTAATGCTTCCAAATAAAAATTAATAGAAGCTTCGTTATCTCCTCTATTGCTCATTAGTGCACCCAGCTTATTATTCACATGAGCTAATTGTCCCTGATCATTCAATCGCTCGTATATGGATTTACTCTTTAAAATCAACTCTTCTGCGGCTTCGAGGTTGCTAAATATTCGATAGGAGTCTCCCAATTCTAATAATGCTTTGGCATATATTGCCTCATCCTCCTGTTGCTTACCTAATGCTACTGCTCTTCTTCCAAGTATCAGACAGGTATCTTCATTGACGTAACTGTAAGCAATACTTAATTGAATAATAGAATCTATCTGTCGCGAAGACGCTTGAGTGATTGACATCATCTGCTCAAAATAGATCGCTGTCGCTGCTAATTT
>CBDUIU010000026.1:0-14398 GCA_965367335.1 uncultured Saprospiraceae bacterium | reverse complement strand
ACATAACATCAGCTGGGTACTGATGCGCATGCAATTACATATCAAGGACATGCCGCGGTTGGGTGATCAAATTCGGATTGTTACTTACCCCGCTGGCTTTGAAAAATTTTTTACTTATCGGGATTATCGCATTTTCAATAGTGAAGGCACTGAAATTGTCCAGGTGTCCTCAACCTGGTTACTCATGGATACCAATACTAGAAAGATGAGGCGTATTCCTGAGTTTATTGTTGATTACCCGATGCCTGAACCAGAGAATTGCCTGCCTCGTATTCAACACAAGCTACCCACCTATGGAGAAACAAGTATGCAAAAAAACTTTTGTGTAGGCTGGTATGACCTTGATTTTAACGAACACCTTAATAATGTTCTCTATTTTAAGTGGATGCTGGAAGCAACTCCGGAAGAATTACTTCAAAAAGGTGAAATCGAAGAGATTGATATTTTGTTCAGACAGGAATGTCGCTGGAATGAGAAAATTAGCTCTCAATCCCATTCTATTGACCCACACCACCGCATGCATCGGTTGAGAAAATCAGATAGCGAAAAAGATGTTGCTGTTGCTAAAGTTCGTTGGAAAATTCCATCCAACATGTAACTTTGGTCATAAAGAGGCGTCATAAGGATAAGCTTAGTTTAGCTTTTAAACTAAGTAAACTTATTCTTTCACTCTTTGTTTTAGTAAAAAGTACTTTTTCAAAACACTACAATTCGGAATCATGGCACAAGATTTTGCAATAGCTGAGAAAAATTTGACAAAAAAAGGTTTTTTAGACCTGGAAGTGGACCCTACCTTAGATCTCTTTGAAGAAATTGAAAAACTTAAAAAGGAGAAGAATGCAATTATTCTCGCACATTACTATCAGGTTGGCGAAATTCAGGATATTGCAGATTACATCGGAGATAGCTTAGGGCTCTCGCAAAAAGCTGCCGAAACAGAGGCTGACATGATTGTTTTTGCTGGAGTACACTTCATGGCGGAAACGGCTAAAATGCTGAACCCACAAAAAAAAGTGTTATTACCAGACCTTAAAGCAGGGTGTTCTCTTGCAGACTCTTGTCCTCCGGATCTTTTTCGGAAATTTAAAGAAAAGCACCCGGACCACGTTGTAGTGAGTTATATTAATTGTACCGCAGAACTCAAGACCTTGACCGACATTTGCTGCACTTCTTCCAATGCAGAACATATTATCAATAGTGTTCCTAAAGACAAGGGAATTATCTTCGCACCAGACAAGAACCTGGGGGCTTACCTTCAGAAAAAAACTGGCCGGGATCTAATCCTTTGGAATGGTACCTGCATGGTTCATGAAATTTTTTCTAATGAAAAAATTACTAAACTGCGCTTGCAGCATCCCGAGTCCAAACTTATTGCTCATCCTGAATGTGAAGCAGCCCTTTTGGATATGTCTGACTTCATTGGTTCCACAAGTCAATTGTTGCGGTACACTAAAGAAAATGAGGCTGATACTTTCATCGTTGCGACCGAAGCTGGAATCATTCATCAAATGCAAAAGAGATCTCCAGAGAAAACTTTTATTCCGGCTCCACCTAACAATACCTGTGCCTGTAATGACTGCCCGCATATGAAGCGCAATACGATGGAGAAACTGTACCTCTGCATGAAACATGAACAACCAGAAGTCATTTTGGAGGACTGGGTCATCAGGGATGGGCGAGCCTGTATCGATCGTATGTTGGACATTTCTGCCAGAGCCGGACTTTAGCCTCATGGCAAAGGCTTATAAATAGTTGTCTGCTCTTATAAATAGTATCTCTATTAAGGAATTCAAGCTTATAAGCAGATCAGATGTATATTTGCTTGAGGGAGAATTGTATATGCATGTTTTTCTGATGAAGTGATTAGGTACATTTTACTAGCAATAAAACGATTAGAACCGATAGGGAAATTTAATTGATTAAAATAATGAACAGAGGCGAGTTTAAAAACTTATCGAATAATGGCTGGTATTTACTTACATATCCCTTTTTGCAAACAAGCATGTCATTATTGTAATTTCCATTTTTCAACTTCTTTACGGTTTAAGGGTGATATGATTGCAGCCCTGGTTAAGGAATTGCAGATACAGAAAGAATACTTGCAAGGGGCTCAATTGAATTCAATATACTTTGGTGGGGGGACACCGTCTTTACTAACTGCGGAAGAGCTCCGGCAAATTTTTAGCAAGATCCAGCAATGCTACGATGTTGCTCCGGATGCTGAGATTACTTTAGAGGCGAACCCCGATGACCTGACTGAGGATTATGTCCAGGAATTGAAAGATAGTCCGATCAATCGGCTGAGTATTGGTATTCAATCTTTTGCTGAGGAAGACTTAAAGTTTATGAACAGGGCACATAATGCAGGCCAGGCACTTCGTTGCCTGGAGCTAGTCAGAAAATCCGGATTCGATAATATTACAGCCGACCTGATTTACGGCAGTCCGACAACTTCTGATGAACAATGGTCGCATAATATTCAAAAATTATTAGATTTCGATGTTCCGCATTTGTCTTGTTATTGTCTGACGGTAGAGCCAGGAACTGCCTTGGATTATTTTGTTAGAAAGGGCAAAGCTCACCCGGTAGATGAGTTGAAGGCAGCCCGCCAGTTTGAGGTGTTGATGGATACATTGTTTGAAAAAGAATTCTTGCATTATGAAATTTCTAACTTTGCACGTCCTGGATTTTTAGCTCAGCATAATAGTAATTACTGGAAGGCTGTTTCCTATCTCGGTGTTGGCCCTTCCGCCCATTCATTCGACGGTGCGAGTCGGCAGTGGAATGTTGCCAATAATGCGAAGTATTTAAAAGCTATTGCTTCGGGAGACAATTTTTACGAAATAGAAACCCTTTCTTTATCTGATCGATACAATGAATATATAATGACCAGCCTTAGGACAATGTGGGGTTCCGATTTGGTAAAAATAAATCAACTAGACCCCACCTTCGGCGATCATTTTCTGGCGAGTATAACACCTTTTTTACAACAAGGAGAAATGACGGAGGAAAACGGAATTTATCGGTTGACCAGGGCGGGAAAATTATTGGCAGATCATATTTCCGCGAGTTTATTTTGGTTGCCAGAATAACTTAGGCAACTCCACTTCTGCCCATCCATTGCCATATACTTTCCTTAGCAATAGCTGCGGCCATTAGGCCTGGAAACTGACTTGGTGTACAGGCAAACGCGGGAATATCCATACTAGCTAGATGGGTAGCCATATTTTTATCAAATGCTGGGGCGCCATCGTCACCCAGGGCTAATAGCGCAATTAGTTGAGCCCCGCTAGCTTTAATCGCACTTGCCCGCCTTAACATCTCTTCTTCTCTGCCTCCTTCAAATAAGTCACTGATCAATACACAAATAGTATCAGAAGGATTAGTAATTAAATTTTCGCAGTAACCTAAGGCCTTGCCGATGTCAGTTCCCCCTCCCAATTGCGTGCAAAATAATAAATCTACTGGATCATCCAGCTCATCGGTAAGATCGACAACAGCCGTGTCAAAGACGACCAGGTGTGTCCGTAAAGATCGTAAGGAAGCCATGATGGCGCCAAAGACACTACTGTAGACCATCGACTCTGCCATCGACCCACTTTGGTCAATTAAAAGGATGACATGTCGAAGGGATTGTCCTTTACGGCCAAAGCCGAAAAATTGCTCTGGTATGATGGTGCTCAGCTCAGGTTGGAAGTGTTTCAGGTTTGCTTTGATCGTTTTGTTCCAATCCATTTCGCGTAACTTTGGTCTTCGATTTCGGATAGCGCGATTCAAGCTACCTTGAACAGCTTCCCGCATAGGGTTGCGTAGTTTTTTTTCTAATACTTCTACGACTTTACGCACTACTTTTTTGGCGGTTTCCTGTGTTTTGGTTGGTAGTGCTTTATTCAGTGATAAGAGGGTTGCAACGAGGTGAACATCTGGAACAACAGCCTCCAAAAGCTCTGGTTCTAATAACATGCGTTCCAGACCAAGACGATCCAAAGCATCTTTTTGCATGACCTGCACAACAGGTGTTGGAAAGTATTTACGAATATCGCCTAACCAACGATTAATATTAGGGGAAGAACTTCCTAGACCTCCTTTTCGATCAGCGTCATATGCAACGGGCACAAGGCCAGCATATGGGGGTCCTTGTTACTCACCTGATTCGCATACCAGCCGTTGCAGAACACCATGCTCCGAATCGCACTGAGCTTGCTCCGGTTGTATTGACCTTGTTCTCCTTCCAGTTCAACTTCTGCACTTGGATCTGAAGATTTTCCGAGAATGAGTCGCCATCGTTGTAATCGTTCATCTGACATAAAGGTAAAAGTACCAAAAGTCCGATGAAAAATGAAAGGATACTAAGCCAAGGTTTGAGGTAAAATTAACTATCTTACGCGGTCATGTATTGAACAGGAGATCAGTGTAAAAGTGTCCAAAAAAACGAAAAAAATTTGTGAGTCAAAAAGAGCCTGATTTTACGGACGAACAAAAGGAGGTGTTACACTCCATTCGGGTTTCCCGGGTAATTCTACCAATTTTAATAGGAGTAGGGGTAGTTGGTTATTTGTTGTATCAACAATATAGTCCCGAAGAATTTGCCAAAATAAAATGGACTGAGCATACTGCATTTTGGATGGTTGTGTCGGTAATGTTGCTGATAATCCGGCATGTTGCTTACGCTACCCGTTTACGAATCTTATCAAATCGGGAGTTTGGATGGCGAAAATGTCTGGAGTTGATTTTTATTTGGGAATTTAGTTCAGCTGTGTCACCTACAAGCGTAGGAGGTTCAGCTGTCGCGTTATTTATATTGGCTCAGGAAAAACTGTCAACAGCGAAGACCTCCGCTATCGTTATTTATACCGCTGTTTTAGATACTATATTCTTTATTGGAACCCTTCCGATACTTTTCTTGTTTTTTGGTGCTGGCATTATTCGACCGGGAATGGAGTCTTTGATGGATATTGATGACGGCTGGGGTTATACTTTTATTGGAGCATATGTTTTTATGGCTATATATGGGTTTTTGTTTTTCTACGGATTGTTTATCAATCCAATAGCTATGAAGAGATTATTAGTGAGTGTGACTCATCTGGCCTTTCTACGTCGATACCGTCATGGAGCAATTGAGTTGGGCAATGACTTTATTAAGGCTTCCAGGGAGATGAAGCGGCAAAGGTGGACATACCATATTGGCGCATTCTTAGCTACCGCAACGGCTTGGTCATGCCGGTTCTTCTTGCTTAATTGTTTGATCATCGGTTTAACCGGGGCTGTTGCGCTGACGGTGTATGATCAAATGTTTTTGTATGGACGTTTACAAACAATGTTTGTTATTATGGCATTTAGTCCAACACCTGGCGGGGCGGGCTTTGCCGAGATCGTATTTTATGGCTTTCTGAATGATTACATTTCAGGAAAAAGTATTGCTTTAATTATAGCGACGATATGGCGATTATTGACTTATTATTTTTACCTTTTTGCTGGGGTAATTATTATCCCTAATTGGGTTAGAAATAAAATCAATCAAAGAAAGCGCAAAAGATTGGAGTCGCAGGAAGAGGAAATCTGAAAGACTTACTATCTTTGCAACCCAATTACTACGTCTTATAATTTGATTATAACCAATTCCCTTATAACATGCATAGAGAAATCCACCATTGGTATAGCCCGAATCTAAATAAAAACATGGAAATCGCCGTGTACGGGCATTATGGTTTTGGCCTGTTAATGTTACCGACAGCTGCTGCTGATTATCTGGAATATGAGCGTTTCCAGCTTATTGATTCAATCAGGAAATACATTGTCGAAGGGAAGGTAAAAGTTTTTTCCATCAATAGCATAAACTCGGAAAGCTGGTTAAATAATAATATGCACCCCCGGCATAAAGCCATTCGGCATCAGCAGTTTAATCGATATGTATTTGACGAGGTTATTCCATTTATTAATACACATACTAGTCAAGATACTCCCATAATCACTACCGGAGCGTCTCTTGGCGCTTTACATTCTGCTAATCTGTTTTTTCAGCGGCCGGACTTGATTTCGGGAACCATTGCAATGAGTGGTGTTTATGATCTTAGTGTTTATACAAAAGGTTATTACGATGAGGATGTCTATTTTAATTCTCCTGTACATTATCTCCCGAATTTAAATGACAATTATAACTTGCCCCGCCTTCAGCAAAGTCGTCATATCCATCTTCTCTCGGGTTCGGGCTCTTATGAAGACCCTGAAGCCTCTCGTCACCTAGCAGGCATTCTATATAACAAAGGAATTCATTATGAACTGGATATTTGGGGGCATGATATGCGCCATGATTGGCCAACCTGGCGGGCTATGTTACCTCACTATTTAGAAACACGATTTTAACCAAAACAGACTTATCTGTGGTTTCAGGGTAAATGAGCATAAAAGATGATGGTTCTCCATCATCGCTTTATTCTTCGGTATATAACTTATGATAAATCTAGTTAAACTGATTCATAGCTCGGGCTAGCCCGATTGTGCCAAAGGCCGTAATGGTATCTGCGGCTTTATTAATAACTTCAGTTAATTTGTTGTTTTCTTCATCACTCCATTCTCCTAAAACATAATTCACCTGATGGCCTTTGGAGAACTCATTTCCAATTCCAATACGTAGTCGCGCATAGTTGCTACCACCACAGATTTCATTTATATTTTTTAAACCATTGTGCCCACCATCACTGCCTTTCCCCTTGAGGCGTTGTTTGCCAAAAGGTAGATTTAGGTCATCGAGAACAACTAAAAGGTTTTCTTTTTGAATCTTTTCTTTTTGAAGCCAAAAGCGGACAGCCTTGCCACTCAGATTCATATACGTCGAAGGTTTAAGCAAAACAAAAGTTCGCCCCTTATGTCGAAAACTTGTACGACTTCCGAGTTGTTCACTTTTGAAACTTACTTCAAATTTATTTGCCAAAAAATCTACGACTTGAAAACCAATATTGTGGCGGGTATTTTCATATTCTGCACCAATATTTCCAAGTCCAACGATTAGGTATTTCATAGGATCAACAATAACTTGTTTGGAGGATAAACCGAGTAAGCGGTGAATTAATTCAATAAACATTAAAGGGAATTACGATTGTATCTCGCAAAAGTCGTAAAATTTAGAGAACAGAAAAAATCTGTATTGAAATTCTTAGGATGAGAGAAGCATAGTTAGATATTCGCAAATGAATAATGCTTGTAAAAGACAAGCCATCACTTGGCAATTGCTACCTCATAATTAAGATGTCGTGGAAGATAGACCTTGAATTGCTTTTGTGTTTTTGCTTCCTCTCCATTTACAAATATCACGGTATTTATTTTCCTGGAAGCAATTACAAGTTGGGTGCCCGCTAATTCATAACGGGTTTCCAGGTGAAAATTCCCTTTCTTTGCACTGTAATCTAGACTGTATTGAGAACCAGTGTTTTCCAATAATGTTGTTTCGACCTGGATAAAGGGACGATCCCATTCTTCAATCGTTGTTGGGCCGTCTAACTCGGTGACGATAGAATGAACATTCTGTTGCAAATCCATTTGCCAGAAATAAGAAAGGGGCGGCATGAAAAAGTTTGGTGGGAGGGACCAGAACAAAATAATAGCCAGGATGGCGTTGCTGAGTCCGTTCATAGTGGTGTGGTTGTAAGTGTTCGTTTTGACAAATGTAAGCTTAGTATGGAGTCTTGTCAAAAAAGGAAGGAGGTAAATGGATTTAGTGTGACAGGCTATATAACACGACAACTTGAATAAATTAAAATATTTTAATTGAGGATGTGTTTTGTGCTGGCTGCTAAATATTTATCCTTTAGTTTTGTTGTGATATAATTAGGAAAAAAATATAGTGTGACATTAACCTGTTGTGATATAAGTTGATTCAAAAAAGTTATTGCAGACCATAGGTCGGTTAAAAATCAATGATGTACATTTGCTTGCAATGAAAATTTCTATAAACGACAGCCTTAATTTTCTATCCAAACTTACGTTCCGCAGAGTTTGGAATGCCATAAAGCTTGTTAGTTCTTTTTATGTGACGAAATGGACTAAAAGGCCAATTCAATGGGGAGTACCTATGACGGTGTCTTTTGAGCCAACTACTGCTTGTAATTTGCGCTGTCCGGAGTGCCCAAGTGGACTACGTGCTTTTACCAGACCGACTGGAAATTTAAAAGCGGATTTTTTCCAAAAGACAATTAATGAAATAGCAAATGAATTAGTATATCTGATTTTCTATTTTCAGGGAGAACCCTACATTAATCCTGATTTTTTAAAAATGGTTCGTTATGCTCATAACAAAGGAATCTATACAATTACCTCTACGAATGCTCATTTTCTAAATGATGAGAATGCTAGGAGAACCATTGAGTCTGGATTAGATCGGCTAATTATATCAGTGGATGGGACCACTCAGGAGGTTTACGAGCAATACCGTAAAGCTGGAAAGCTGGAAAACGTCTTGCGAGGAGCAAAAAACGTAGTGAAGTGGAAGAAAAAATTAAAATCAAAAACGCCCCACATTATATTTCAATTTTTAGTAGTAAAGCCAAATGAGCATCAAATCCCAGAGGTATATCAACTTGCAGAAGAAATTGGTATTGATGAGGTAAAGCTCAAAACTGCCCAAGTGTATGATTATGAGAATGGTAACTCTTTAATACCAACGATTGATAAATATTCCCGTTATTCGAAACAAAACGATGGTAGCTTCGTAGTGAAAAATGAATTATTGGATCATTGTTGGAAGCTTTGGCATTCATGTGTGATCACTTGGGATGGAACAATTGTTCCTTGTTGTTTTGATAAAGACGCACAACATCGTCTTGGGGATTTAAAAAAGGCCTCATTCTTTGACCAATGGCACGGCGAAACCTACCAGAATTTTCGTCGCATGCTACTTCAGGGCCGGGATCAGATTGATATCTGTAAGAATTGTACGGAGGGATGTAAAGTATGGGTTAGTTAGAAAATAAGCGGAAATCCAAAGATTTGATGCTCTTATGTTGAAAATATTTTATAATTGTTTTAAATATGTAACAATTATAGGCGTAATCTGGCACTTATATTTGGTTTTGTCAAAAAAAATATCGTTATTTGTATTTCGCGTCTTATGATCTAAAGTTGTAAGACTTCCCATAACTTAAGGCTAATGTAATCCCCAAGAGTAACTATCTGTGAGAAAACTGTGTGTAGGAATATAACCCACATCGCTTACTATTAGTGATGAGTAACCATTTAGACAGAAGGATGCTTTCGTAATACGATGACTTACCCTTTTACACCTAATTGAAAGCAAGTTTACCGAGTCGTAAATGTACTTTGAGGAACTTACACATAGTCATGTGTCAAACCTTTATGCAATGTCGTAAAGTTTAAGCATGTTTATGTATAGTATTTAATTTTTATTAATAGGTTAATTCCTCAATAACAGCAAGATGACTTACAAGACTATTTTCAAAGGCAGACTGGAGTTTGGCAGTTCCAGGAGCTATGACAAAGTGCTGAAAATGTATCAGCATCGCGTCGAAAATTACTATAAAATGGATATCCTCCTCAATGAAGAGGAAATTTTCGACGAAGCCTCCACTTCTCTCACCGTTCCTAAATTTATCGCACAAGGTTCTGAAAAGAGCTGGAAGAACACTGTTAGCCTACTAGAATACGTAGCACAGTTCGCTGTTGCAGGTAATTTTGGAGCTTGGATGACGGAAGAAGGAAAAGTTTTAATGCAGGATTTTGTTGAGCCGCAGAGTGACCGCATCGCAGTGCAGGCTTTCCTGGAAGGTCGTCGCCTATCTGAAGAAGAAGGCCGAGAAACAGAAGCAATGACTGCATTGAATCGCGCAATTGAAAAATTCGAACGCCACGCTCAAGCTTATGAGCGCCGTGGTTACGTGAATTTTTTACTTGGTAATTATGATGAGGCAATGGAGGACTATACCAATAGTATTGATATGGCACCAACGTTACCCGAATCGTATCACGGTCGTGCTAAAATATATATGTTGCGCAAGGAATATGACAAAGCCATCGCAGATTTAGTGGTTGCAATTAAAATGTCTATTCCTCTTCAAACGATATATTGGAAATCTCGTCGAATGAAAGGAGAGTGTCACATTCTCTCTGGTGATTTTAAAGCAGGGGCCATGGAGATGAACCTATTCATTAAGCGAAAACATAAAAAAGAAGAATCAAATTATCGCTGGTTACGTTGGACACATGTGGAATTTGGAAAGTGTCAACTAGAAATGGGCCATTATCAGGAAGCAATTGATGCTTTCTCTAGAGCTTCAGGAATTAAAGAAGGAGAAGAGTTGGCTCCTACTGCGGAAATTCTTCTTTATAAAGGAATTGCTTTGCAGAAAGCTGGGAAAAAGAAAGATGCTTCTGCTGACTGGAAAGCTGCCGCAAAGTTAGGTTCGGAAAAGGCTCAAGCTTACCTAGAGGAATTTGCTTGATAATAGGATTTGATCTGGACTGAATAGATAAAGAGCCATCTGTTGTTACAAACAACAGATGGCTCTTTTGATTTCTATTTAGCTAGAATAGAATAGCTGGAAAACATTATATAATTCCTAACCCCGTAAATTGCCTTGGTAATATTTGCTCGGGATGTGCATCTAGCCAACCTTCTAAGATAGTAGCGTACACTTGCCTGAAGTCAACTTCATGTATTAGGTCGTTTTTATCTAAATGGCTAAGGTCAGGAGCATTATTGAAAATGCCGGGCTTACGCAATTTTCCTCCAATCAAAAATAAATTATTGGCCGTTCCGTGATCCGTCCCGTTACTGGCATTTTGTTGGACTCTTCTGCCAAATTCTGAAAAAGTCATGATCAGGGTGTCGTCTAATAGATTATTCTTTTGTAAGTCTTTTACCAACGCGGTGACAGCATTAGCGTAATTCTCTAATAGACGAGCCTGTTGGTTTGGTTGGTTGACATGTGTGTCAAAGCCACCGAGGCTAGCATAGTAAATCTTGGTGTCCGCCTCTGCAGTGATTAGCTCTGCAATGCGCTTTAGGTCACGACCAAAAGGAGTCTGGGGGTAGTTTTCTTTTGAGCGATACACCTTCGCCTTTTGATACAAATAATCAGCAGAGGATTGAGTGTCAATCATGGTTTTATATAAATAGGCCACATTATCTTCCTCATGATCATGATTATGAAAATACTTGCCTGCGGCCCTAAGAAATGCATTATCTGTAGTTTTTTTCAATTGAATGGCATTGCTTACTGCAAACCCGCTATGGTCTATTCCTTTCATTGCCAGACTGATACTATCATCTACTTCTATTGCTTGATGCGCAGTACAGCCTTGGCAATTATGATCCAGATAACGGCCTAGCCATCCAGTACTGAGGTATTCATTACTATCACTTGCCGTGTGCCAGATGTCCATTGACCGGAAGTGAGAACGGTCTGGATTTGGGTATCCGACGCTGTTGACGATACTGAGTAAGCCTTCTTCATAAAGGGTTCGTAAACCTTTCATTTTAGGATGGAAACCTAACTCGTCTGTAAGCCGGAGCACCTCATTCTTGGGGATTGCTAATTTTGGTCTTTTCTGATAATATATATCATTTTGAAAAGGAATAACCGTATTAAGTCCATCATTTCCACCGGATAATTGGATAACGATGAGGATTTTTCCGGAACGGGTTCGTAACAAGGGTTTCGCAGAAAGACCTTGTAAAAATGTTGGAACAAATACGCTAGTCGAGGCCAGCGCCGAGGCTTTGAGAAATCTTCTTCTTTTCATAATAAAGAATTTGCAGATCTAGCTATATTTAACATACCTGGAATTCTGGTAAACTGGTTAGTCGTAAGACTAGTGTTTTAATGTGATCTTCTTGGTTTTGCTGAATGATATAAGGGGAAAATAGTGTTTGAGGAATTTGTGGTGCTTTAGCCAATAAATAATCACTGAGTTCTGAAGAGAGCTTATCTATGGAGTATTGGGAGAAGACTTCAATTAAAGGTTGTAAATCTATTGTTGCATCAATTTTCCTGACTACTCGATTCGGCTTCTTTGCTTTCAAGTCTTCTTTTATTCTTAATTCGACGTCAGTGGCCTGAAATAGATAGCCAGTTAAGTTTAATCGAAGCATTAAGCTGGAATGATCTATCCATGCCCGACCTCCCGGCCAACCTGCTACGTTAGGTGGACGAAAAAGTAATTGGCCTAATGCTTTTTGGATGAAGGTGGTTGTAAGATCTTTGTTTAACTCAACTTGAAAAGTACGCATTACACCTGCCATTAATTCCAGGGGTGACTTTATTTTGGCTCCTCTGTTTTCTTGATAGTAAAACCATTTACGGGTAAACAAGTATCGTAATAAGCCTGAAATGTCATAATTGCTTTCATAAAATCTTTTTGCTAGTTCTTGAACCCGATTTTCATCAACCTGATCATTGACAAAAAAAAGATAGATCTTTTTAGCGATAAAATTTGCAGTGGCTGGTTTTTTAAGAATGATGTCGATAATGTCTTCTCCATTGAAGTTACCGGTTTCACCCATAAAGGTTTTTTGCCCGTAATCATGTTGCCTCCTCCGGAAAACATACTCTCCAGAAAAGGTAGAAGACCAACCGGTGAATGCCCGGGCGGCCTCTTTAACATCGTTCTCTGTATAGTTTCCTCTCCCAATCGTGAAAAGCTCCATCAGTTCCCTGGCAAAGTTCTCATTGGGCTTACGTTTACGATTCTGTTGATTATTGAGAAAACGAATCATAGCCGGATCCCGGGAGATAGCAATGACTAAGTCTTTGAAGTTACCTAAGGCATGTTGGCGAATAGTTTGAAGGTACTGATGAGAAAGATGTGCTTGCCCATTAATAACACATGCGAAATGCCCGTGCCAGAACAAAGTCATCTTTTCTAACAGGCAACTTTCATGACTGCTAGCCATGCGTGCCGTCCAGGCATGAACTTGTTTTGTCTGTAAACGCTTACCTTCATCTTTGAGTGCTTTCTTTTCCTTGTCACTCATGGCCTTTACTGCTTCGTTGGAGGGAACCTTTGGGGCAGCTCCTATTTTTTGACTGGTAGCCTTTTGGGCTTGTGCAAAAAGGTCTCGGACGGCAGTATCAACATCCCAATCTTTTTTATCGATCCACTCCTGTGGTGTGAGCCCAAAACCAGCTCTTCGATACAAGTGATTGATTTTATTAAATGGCTTGATCATGTTAATAATGAGTTTTCCTTTGGACTATAAAGAAATGGGATCGTTTAATTTATTTGAAAGAAGGGTCAACAACCCTACCAGCTTTTACTGTTAGAAAACTGTTAAAAATGCCTTTAAATAACCAGGAGCGTCGCTTCAAAAACGTTTCTCTCGTGCATCAAAGGTGGAATCTTAGTATCTTTCGGATAAATTTTTTCAAATAAGTAAAGTACAAATATTGAATCTCATTATGAACAATAAATACTTAGTCGTTTTGATGATGTGGGCAATGGCTTTGACTGCGAGTCATGCCGAAGGAATTGAATTCTTTGATGGAACTTTTGAGGAAGCGCTGGATAAAGCCAAGTTAGAGGGTAAAATAGTTTTTGTAGACGCCTATACTACCTGGTGTGGCCCTTGTAAAAAAATGTCAAAGAATGTTTTTCCCCAAAAAGAAGTAGGCGAATTTTATAATGCAAACTTTATCAGTATAAAATTAGACATGGAAAAAACGCCCGGGATTCGTTTTATGCAGACTTACCCAGTTCGTGCTTTTCCTACCTTCTATTACATTGACTGGAATGGAGAGGTAGTGATGACTACCAAGGGGGCTAAACCTGCGGCACAATTTATTGATTTGGGTAAAGCTGCTTTAAAGAAAATAGATCGGACAGCTGAATATGAAAAAGCTTACTTGGAAGGTGATCGTAGCCCGGAACTAGTCTACAATTACGTAAAAGCACTAAATCAGGCAGGGAAACCTAGCTTAAAGGTTGCTAATGACTATATCAATAGTTTAAATGGTACTTTCTCAGACCAAGATTTAAAAATTATACTTGAAGCTACAACAGAGGCTGATTCTCGCATTTTTGACTTGTTGATCGAGCATAGTGGTGCAATTGCACAATTGACCTCTAAGAAAATAATCAATCATAAGATTACTTCAGCTTGTGATAAAACGGCGATCAAAGCGCTGGAATACCAGATTCCTGAATTACATCAAGAGGCGGTTTCAAAAGCCAAAAAACATTTGCCAGAAGAAGAGGCAAATGTTTTTATCCTTGAAAAAAACCTAATGTTTTATATTGCTACAAATGACGTAAAGAGCTATATGAAGAATAGTAAAAATTACGTTAAAAAAATTGCAAAGTCAGATGCAAACCTGCTACATAAGCACGCTTTAGAAATATTCAAAAATTTTAAAGATACCGTTTTACTTTTGCATAAAGGGGAAAAAGC